>NZ_JBEXUD010000010.1:67601-267669 GCF_040614215.1 Dactylosporangium sp. NPDC006015 | reverse complement strand
TGTCCGACACGGCACGGTCCTGGTCGGCGCTGACCTGCGCAGCGCTGTCCCGCTCTGCGCTGACCTGAGCGGCGCTGTCCTGCGCCACGCTGTCCGACACGGCACGGTCCTGGTCGGCGCTGACCTGCGCAGCGCTGTCCCGCTCTGCGCTGACCTGAGCGGCGCTGTCCTGCGCCACGCTGTCCGGCACGGCACGGTCCTGGTCGGCGCTGTCCTGGTCGGCGCTGTCCTGGTCGGCGCTGTCCTGGTCGGCGCTGACCTGCGCAGCGCTGTCCGGGCCGGGGCTGTCGTGGTCGGGCGGGCTCATGTCAGGAGTCCTTCACGGGTGAGTGCCGCGTCGACCCGGGCCTCGAGCTCCAGGGCGGCGGCGACGGACGCCGGGTCGGTGCTCCGCCTGCGCAGCAGCGACCGGGGGCTCCCGCCGAGCCCGCGCCTCGCGAGCAGGTGCCCGGCGACGGTCTCCCGTTCCCGGGGCGGGAAGTACGTGAACGCCTGCCGCAACGCCGGCAGCGCGATCAGGAACTCCGCCTCGCCCATCCCGCTGATCAGGTCGTCGAGCACGTCGAGCACCCGCGGCGAGTGCAGCACCTCTTCGCGCGCCACCGCGAACAGCCCTGCCAGCCAGTCGCCGGCCGTGCCCGGGGCCGCCGCGCCGCGCACCGCCCGCACCGGGTCCTCCCAGCCGCTGCCCTGTTCCTCCGGGTCGGTGGTGTCCACGGACCAGCAGAAGCCGAACGCGGCGCCGCGGAGGTCGGGCGGGGACTCCCGGTCCTCGGCGACCCGGCGCATCACGGCGAGTGCGGCGTCGCGGTCGAGGGCGAGGCGCGGCCCGGCGTGCACCGTGGTGTCCCGGACCGCGACGACCGCCGCGATGCGGGCGGGGTCGGCCGGGGAGGCGCTGCCCCGTACACCTTCCGCGAGCCACAACGCCCGCTGGTGGGCGGCGGCGATCACCGTGCCGAGGGGGACGCTGCCGGCGGTGCCGAGGAGCCGGTCGTGCCGCCACAGGGTCAGCACGACCGCGAGGAGCCGGCCGAGGTCGCCGAGGTCCCCGGCGGTGCCGACGGCCGCGCCCAGGTCGTGCAGCACCTGGTCCGACAGGCGGACCGTGCCGCACAGCGCCGCGTCGAACAACGCGTCGGCGAGACCGGCGACGTCCGCCCCGCGGATCCGTTCGGCGAGGACGGCCGCGGCGGCTTCGTCGAGGGTCGCACCGTACGCCCCGGCCTCGATCAACGCGACCAGCCGATGCTCATGGACGGTGACGTCCCACTGCTCCTCCAGCACCGGATCAACCCCGGTCCGCGGCCCCCGCCGCCGCTCGAACCCCGGGATCCGCAGCACCCGCAGCCGGTGCAGCAGCCGGCTGCGCCGCAGGCCGTCGTCCTCGGTGAGCGCGACGGTGACCGTACCGTCGACGCCGAACCCTTCCCGTTCCAGCTCGACATCCGCGTGGTGCACGAGCGGCGGCAGCGGCGTCGATGGATGCAGCCGGCCGACGCGGGTGCCGCTGAGCGCCGCGACCATCTCGACGACGACCGGGTGGGTGCCGGCCCGCAGCCGCCCACGGGTCGCCCACGGCAACGGCTCGTCGAGCGCGTCGTGCACGAGCGCCCCGGCGAGCCCGTCGAGGATGTCGGTCCTGCCCGGGTACTGATGTCCCCGCACGAGCGCCAGCCCCGCTGCGGACGCCCGCGCCGCGATCAGGTCCGCCGTCGACGCCCGCTGCTTGCGCTCCCGCAGCCGCCCGACGACAGCCCCGGCCAGGTGATCGGCGGCCTGCCGCGGCCCCCCGTCCCACAGCTGCTGGTAGTACTCCGGCGACGGCATCCCCGACTGGTACCCGTCGAACGAGTCCAACCGCCGGAACGAGTACGGCACCAGAAAACTGCCCCCGACCGCCTCCTCAGGCAACACCGGCACCTCGGGCCACGCCGTGTCCCCGCCCACGCCCCCCACCGACGCGCCACCCCCGTCTGCACCTTCACGCGGCACTGGCACGCCGAACCGCGCGGCGCCCCCGTCCGCATCCGCGCCCTCAGCACCCACCGGCTCCTCAGGCGACGCCCCACTCTCGTCCGCACCTGCTCGCGGCGCCGGCACAACGGACCGCCCAGCGTTCCCGTCCCCGGCACCCACCGACACTCCGGGGGACGCGCCACCCTCATCCGCGTCTGGCGGTGGCACCGGTGTGACGCCCCCGTCCGTCAGACGGATCAGCGCCGGCCGGTGGAACCCGCCGGTGACCACGACGACGGGACGGTCCCCCGCGTCGGCGGCGGCCGCGCGGATCCAGCGGGCCATGTACGCCTCCCGCCTCACGTCGCCCTCGCTCGCCGGGGTCTCCCCGCGCAGCAGGTCGAAGTACGCGGCGAGCCGCTCGGCGATCCCGTCATCGGGCGGGATCTCGAACAGGTGGTCCCACAACGCGTCCACGTTGTCGACGGCGAACTCCGTGCACAGCCGGTCGACGACCTCGGCGTAGCGCTGCTCGGCGTCGGCGTACCGGTTCTCCCGCTGCCCGAGGGCCGGGTCCCACGCCGGCAGGTCGATGAAGCGCACGGTCGCGCCGGCCCGGTGGCCTTCCTGCAGCGCGACCCACTCCGGCGAGTACGCGCAGAACGGCGCCCACGACGCGCAGTGCCGCTCGTCGTCGCGGTAGCTGCTGAACACGGCGACCGGCAGCTCGTGCCCGAGGAGCAGCTCGCCGATGCGGTCGTTCATGTCGGCGGGCCCCTCGACGAGCACGTACGCGGGCCGCAGCACCGCGATCGTGCCGGCGACGAGCCTGGCGCAGGCCGGGCTGTGGTGCCGCACGCCGATGAACGTGGTGACCATCGCCGTTACCCCGGCAGCTGGTGCCGGGCCGCGTGCAGCGCCTTCCACTGCGCGCCGTTCCGCCAGGTCAGCTGCTGCTCCAGGTACCGCCGCAGCTTGGCCAGATCCTCGGTGTTGTCCTTCGCGGCGGTACCGGCGAGGCACGACACCAGGTCCTCGGCGGTGCCGGCCTCCCGGCGCAGGAACCAGCCGCGCAACCCGACGGCGTGCGCGACGGAGACGGCCTCGGCGGTGCTCATGACCGCCGACAGCCGCTCCATCGTGTCGCCGCGCGCCGACTGTCCCGTCCGCAGCTCCCGAAACGTCGTCACGAGCACCTCCAGCACGTCGCGGCGCGGCGCGGCGGTGACCCCGGACCGGCGCAGCAGCGCACCCGCCTCCGCCTCGACGAGCGCGAGCTCCGTGTCGAAGTCGGCGATCGGGAACACGGTCTCGAAGTTGAACCGCCGCTTCAACGCCGCGCTCATCTCGTTGACGCCCCGGTCACGGGTGTTGGCGGTCGCGATCACGTTGAACCCGTCACGCGCGAACACCATCGCCTCCGGCCCGGTCAGCTCGGGAATCGCGAGCACCCGGTCCGACAGCGGCGACAGCAGGCAGTCCTGGACCTCGAGCGGGCAGCGGGTGATCTCCTCGAACCGCACGACCTTGCCCTCGGCCATCCCCCGCAACAGCGGCGCCCGCACGAGCGACCGCTGGTTGGGCCCTTCCGCCACGAGGAGTGCGTAGTTCCACGAGTACTTGATCTGGTCCTCGGTCGTCGCCGCCCCGCCCTGTACGGTCAGCGTCGACTCCCCGCTCACCGCCGCCGCCAGCAGCTCCGACAGCAGCGACTTGGCGGTGCCGGGCTCACCGACCAGCATCAGCCCCCGGCTGGTGGCGAGCGACACGAGGGCACGGTCGATCAGCGACGGGTCACCGACGAACTTACGGCTGATCCCCGCCGACGGGTCCCCCACGATGAACCGCCGCGCCGCCGTCAGGCTCAACGCCCACCCCGGCGGCCGCTCCCCGCTGTCGGTGTCGCGGAGCTTCGCCAGCTCGTCGGCGTACCGGACCTCGGCCGGCGGCCGCTGCACGGCGGTGCCCTCCTCCAGCAACTCGTGCGCAGCGCTCACAGCCTGACCTCCCACAGGTCTCTGATGATCTCGGACACGGTAACGGGGCCGAGCCCGCCGACCATGCCCGGCCCGTCCCTCTCCCACCTGGCCACGCCACCCCCACCGATCCAGACCTCCAGAAACGCCTGCCCCGCCGTCTCCTTCACGCCGCGCGCACCCCCTCCCACTCCCGCCTCGCAAGCCACACCCACTCCCACGACTCCGCCCGGACCCGCCTCGCAAGCCACACCCACTCCCACGACTCCGCCCGGACCCGCCTCGCAAGCGGCACCCGCTCGCACAACGCCGCCCGCATCCACTCCCACGACCCCGCCCGCGACACCGCTCGGACCCACGACCCCGCCCGCGACACCGCTCGGACCCACGACCCCGCCCGCGACACCGCTCGGACCCGCGACGCCGGCCGGACCCGCGACGCCAGTTGCACCTGCTTCATCCGTCCGATCCGCTTCTCCGAGGCGGGCCGGGCACACTTCGCCGGGCGAGCCCGTGCCGCTCGCGGTGTCCTTGGTCATGCGGTCGCTGCTTCCAGGTCACGGACGAGCTCGTACGCCCCGATCGGGTCAAGGTCGGCGAGCCGCAGCCGCTCCGTCCCCAGGTGGCCGGCGTGCCGCCGCACGACGCAGACGTCGGCGATCGCCTGGACCGGGTCGACGGTCGGGTCGGCGTGGTGCAGCCCGGGGTCCAGCTCGACCACGGCGACCCGATCACCGGGGAGATCCCTCTCGATCGACCCCCACCCGTCCCGCAGCCCGCTGCCGGTCCGCCGCCACGCGCCGCGGAGCAACGCGGCGAACCTCCCGCTCGGCGCCTTCACGCCGACGAACCGGACCAGCGCGTCACGGTCCACCTCCTCGGCGGCGAGCGCATGGGAGCCTCGCCCGAGCTGCGGAAACGGCTGCAGGATCGCATAGTCGGCGAACACCCCGGCCCACGCGGCCACCCCGTCACCGAGGTGCAGCGGATGCGCGACCCCGACCACCGCGTCGTCGGCCAGCGTCACCGACTCGTCACCAACCCCGGCGAACGTCCGATCCTCCGCCACCCGCACCCCCACGACGCCCCGCGCCGGCCCGCCACCTCCACCCGAACCAGCGGCCGCGACCTCAACCCCACCGCCCAGCGCGGTGACGCCCCGCGCCGGCCCGCCACCCCCGCCCGAACCGACAGCCGTGACCTCAACCCCGCCGCCCAACACGGTGGCACCCTGCACCGGCCCGCCACTTCCATCCGAATCAGCTGCCGCGACCCCGATCCCGGCGCTCAGCACGGTGCGGGACGGCGCGGTGGCGTCGGAAGCGGCGGCCTGCACGGTGCGGGAAGGCGCGGCGACACCTGCCGAGACGGCATGGCCACCCACCACGAGAGCGCGGTCGCGTCCCGGGACGAAGCTGCCGGGTGGACCGGAGGGCTCGGCCTGCCCGGCGGACGGTTCGACGGGGAAGACCGCCCAGACGAGGCGGCGGGCCACGTGGAAGACCAGCGGGTGGTCGACGATCAAGCGGCGGAACTCAGCGGCGGACCACCGGCGGCCCGACACCATGGCGTGCTCGAAGCGTGTGACCTGGTCGGCGGCGACGGCCCGCGCGTCCTTCTTCAGCAGCGCGAAGCGCTGCGCGGCGGCGCGGGCGAGGGCGGGGTCGTCGCGGGTGCCGGGCTTCGGCAGCTCCTTGCGCCGGGCGCCGGTCCCGTCGGTGACGAACGGCCTGAGCTGCTCGTCGAGGCCGACCGTGAACCGGCGTGGGCCGTAGTCGAGCGTGAGCGTGCCGCCGGCGTCGAGGCCGAGGTCGGGGACGAGCCGGTCGGCGAGCTGGTCCGGGGACAGGTCGAGGGACGCGGCGACCTCCGCCAGCCGCTCCTCGGCGCGGACGCGGATCGGCTTGGCCCGGACGGTGGTGGTGAGGCGGTGCAGGTGGGTGAGGGCGCCCTCGGTGCCGATCCTGGCGATGATGTCGACGGCCGAAGCGGCTCTGGCCATGGCGCCCTCGCCGGGCCAGGCGCGGATGTGCGCGGCGAGGTGGCGGGCCGTCTCGTCGTCGCCGAGCAGGGCCTGGGCCTCAAGGACCCAGCCGGCGCGCGGCGGGGCGCCGGCCTCGACCCAGCGCTCCAGCAACGACACCGCGAACGCGGCGAGCGACGCCGGGGTGCACGCCTCGGCGACGACGGCCAGGCCGGCATAGGGCTCGCCCTGCTTCGACATGGCGAGCATCGTCAGCACGTGCCGCGCGGCGTCGGGCGGGACCGTGCCGGCGCCGCCGCGCAGCTCGATCGGGGTGAGGGCGGCCGGGTCGGCCCAGTCGGGCAGCGCCGGCACGCGCGCCGGCAGCACCAGCAGGGGGTCGGTGTCGAGGAGGTCGATGACCGCGGCTGAGGCGACGGCACCGTAGGACCGGGCGGCGGTCTCGACCGTGTCGCGGTGGTCCAGGCCGGCGAGGACGCGCAGCGCCCGGCCGGCAAGGCGGCGCGCGGACCCGCCCGGCCCGACCGCGGCGGGGATGAGCGCCCGGGCGGCGGCCGCGGGGTGCCGGCGCAGCCAGTCGATGGCGCGCTGCCGTGCGGCCCGGCCGCCGTCGAGCCCGCGGGCGACGGCGGCGGCGACCTCAGGCCCGGTGAACGGCATCAGCAGCGGGCTCGCGCCCGACCGGTCGACCTCGAGGACGAGCGGCAGCACGAGCACGCCGAACCTCGCGATGAGCGGGGGCGCCCAGAGCTCATGGTCCCAGCGCCGGGTGGGCCGCCAGCGGGCGGCGACCGGCGCGGCGATCTCCATGGGCGCGCGGAGGAAGAACCCGAACTTGTCGAACCAGGCGCACCGCCCCGCTTCGATGTCGCGGGCGAGCGCGGTCCAGTCGGACCGCAGCGGCCCCCACTGGCCGGCGGTGCCGGCCCGGTCGAGCCATTCCGCCTGCTCCCCCGGCTCCCAGCCGATCGCCGGCTCGTCGGTGCAGCGCAGCCCGGGGACGACGAGGGGCTTACGGCCGGGCCGCCGGGCCGAGGCCCACGGTGGTGTGACGAGCAGCGGCGGCAACGCCTCGGGCGGCGCGACGACGCGGCGGTCGAGCGCGGCGAGCTCGGCGGCGACCCTGGTGGCGGCGGCGCCGGCGAGCGCCGGCAGAACCTCCTCTGCGGCGGCACGGTGCCGGGCGACGTGGGTGCGCAGCCGCTGGGCGATCCGCGGGCGCGACGCCCCCTCGGCGAGCAGCCGCACCGCCCGCTGCGGGAACCGGTCGCACGCCTCGGTCAGCGCGGCCGGGACGTCGCGCTTGTCGGCCCGGTCGACGAGGGCCTGGAGCGCCTCGTCGGTCGGCATCGTGGCGAGAATCGACAGCATGGCTCGCCGGCCGTCGGCGGACGCCGACCCGAACCGGTCCAGCCACACCACGAGCGGCGGCACGACGGCGACACCGAGCCCGTCGGCGATCGTGGGCAGCAACGTGGCGTCGGCGAACATCGCCCACGGCGGATAGGACCCGACAAGGGTCTCGGCCTGCGCCGCGGTCGTCACCGACGCCAGGGTCAGCCGGGTGCGCCAGTCGTCGCCGACGACGTGACCGCGCACCTCCTCCTCGACCCACGATGCCTCGGTCGGCGCGAGGAACGCCGCCACCACCCGGTGCGTCGCCGACCGCTCCCGCCAGGCGGCGAGCCGCCGCACAAGCGACCGGTACTCCTCCTCGGGCGCCGCGACGAGGGCCGCCCGCACGCGTGCCAGGACGGGGAACGCGCCCTCGGAGCCCCGCAGGTAACGGACCACGGGCTGCCCAACCAGGGTCGTGCCGGCGCCGAAGCTGCCATAGCCGAGGCCCTGCAGCTCCATGGCGGCCTCGACGGCGAACGGCAGCCCGCGGCCGGCGACCCACCCGTCGGCGAACACCGCCGCCGCGGCCCGGCAGCGCTGGTCGGGCGGCCCGACATACGCGGCGACGACCGCGGCCGCGCCGAGCGGGGTGCTGGCGGCGTCGCCGTCGAGGTGCGCGAGGCCCTCGGCGCGCACGTCGGCGGGGGTGTCGGCGTTGGTAAGCGCGGCGCGCAGGCTGGGGCGCTTGTCGAGCAGCGCGGCGATGTCGGCGGCCCAGGTCGCACTCGGGCTGAACCCTGCGGGCGCCCCGCCGCGCCGCGGCAGGATGTCGCGCAGCCAGGAGGCCGGAACCCCGAACGTGCCCATGTGCCGCCTCCCCGTGGTCCGTTTCGGATGGCGGTCACCATAGCGACGCCCACCGACAATTTCGGGTGAGGCGGCCGCACGCTGCGGGAACGGCGTTGATCACGAAATTGAGCAAATGGGGAAAATCGGATCCTCGGAAAAGTGTCAGACCCTCCTGTTACACCTACAGACATGGGAATCCGAACCAGCCGCGGGGTGAGCGTCGACGAGGCGCTCCGGATGGTCCTGACGCTGCCCGAGGTGGAGCAGCGCCAGCACGGCAACCATCTCGGCTTCCGGGTGCGTGACCGGGGGTTCGCCTACCTGTGCGAGGACGACTGGACCATGCTGGTCAAGACGTCCCGTGAGGAGCAGGCGGCGCTCGTCGAGGACGACCCGCGGGCCTACAAGAAGTCACACGTGTCCGGCCGGTTCGGCTGGGTGCAGGTGCGTTTACGCAAGGCGCACGAGGACGAGCTCGCCGATCTGATCACGGAGGCGTGGAGGATGACCGCACCGCGGCCGATCGTGGCACGTCTGGATCTCGCGTTGAGTTAGCGGGTGATGTACAGAGTGAGCCCTCGCCACCCGTTCCCGCTATCGCAGCGCCGACACGACCATCATGACGAGCCCGGCGCTCAGCACGGCGAGGAAGGCGACCGCGAGAACGATGCGCGACGACAGACGAGCGACCGGGGCGACGTTGGCCATGATCTTCATGCACGGGAGGAAACCATGACGGCCTGAAGCCGGCCTGTGGCCCGGCTGAAGGCGAACGCCCACCGCGCCCCGAGCGCACCAGGCGCCAGAGGGACCATGCCGGCGGCAGGGGGCATGCCTGCAGAGGACCAGCGCGCTCGACGGGGCGGAACCGGTCCAGAGGGAGCGGCGCTGGCGGAGGGAACGAAGCAACAGAAGAAGGCGCGCACGCCTGGGGAATCACCCGAGCCGGAGCAACCCGTCCGGGCGAGGAGAGCGGCCAGCCAAGGGGACAACGCTGGCCGAAGGTGACCGCTTGCTCCGGAGCCGTTCCAGCTGTGGCGGCCCGCCGGTCGAGAGGGAACGGTCAGCCGAGGGGAACGGTCGGCGAGGGCAACAGCCGGCCGAGGAACGACCGGTCGACTGGAACGGGCAGCCGAGGGAGCCCGTCGGCAAGGGGTCCAGGCCGGGCGGAGGGGCAGCCGGGCGGAGAGGCAGCCGGGCGGAGAGGCAGCCGGGCGGAGAGGCAGCCGGGCGGAGAGGCAACCCGGGGCGGAAGGCACCCCGGGGCGGAAGGCAACCCGGGGCGGAAGGCAACCCGGGGCGGAAGGCAACCCGGGGCGAATGAGCAACCGGACACAGAGGCGGCCGGGGCGAAGAGACAGCCGAGGCGAAGAGGCAACCGGACACAGCGGCGGCCGGGTGGGGGGAACCGCTCAAGGTGTGGCGGGGGCTGCCGATTGCGGCGGCTGTGGACGTGCGGGTGCTGGGGCAGATCGAGATCATTGACGGTGACGGCCGGCGGATGACCGGGGATGACCTGCCGCGGCGGGCCCGGCAGGTGCTGGGGGTGCTCGCGGCGCGGCATGACCGGGTGCAGTCCAAGGATGCGCTCGCGGACGCGGTCTGGGGGGTGGACCTGCCCGGGAACGCGACGGCGGCGCTGGAGCACTACGTGTCGGTGCTGCGGCGGGCGTTGCAGCCGGGGGTGCCGACGGCGAGGTCGTTCATCGTGACGCGGGCCGGTGGGTACGTGTTCGCCACCGACCGGGCCCGGCTCGACCTCGCTGAGCTGCGGGCGGCCGCGAAGGTCGCGGAGCGGCGGCCGGGGCAGCTGGACGTGCGGGAGCGGATCGTCGAGCTGGCGCCGGAGCTGCCGTTCGTGGAGGACGAGTACGCCGACTGGGCCGCGCCCGCGCGGGCCGAGGTCAAGGCGGTGCTCGTCGCGGCGCTGCTCGACCTGGCCGAGCCGGCGGCGGCCGCGGACCCGGCCAGGGCGCTGCGGCTGGCGCGGGAGGCGACGGAGCTGGAGCCGTTCACCGAGCGCGGATACCGGCTGGCGATGGTCGCCGGTGCGGCGCTGGGCCGGGCCGACGAGGTCGTCCGGTGGTTCGACCTGTGCCGGCGGGCACTCGCCGACGACCTCGGGATCGCACCGTCCGCCGACACGACGTCGCTGCGGGATCGCCTTCTGGCGGAGCTCAACACCGCCGCCGCCCGACCGGTGGAGAGCGCGCCGAACGGGGACCGGCGCCGGGGCGGGGACCGGCGCAAGGCCGACCGGCGTGCCGCGGTGCCCACCGGTCCGGCCACGTCCGATGCCGGGGAGAGCGGCGCCGCGGAGCCGGTCGAGCGGCGGCTCGCCGTCGTCAGAGAGGCGGGCGGGGAAGCGGGCAGGGAGCACAGCAGAGAAGCCGGCGGAGAGACCGGCAGGCAGGCGGCGGGCGGGTCGGCGGACGCCACGGGGTTCGCCACGGGGTTCGTGGGGCGGCGGGGTGAGCTGGCCGCGCTGCGTGACGGGCCGGGGGTCGTGCACGTGGTCGGGCCGGCCGGGGCGGGGAAGTCGGCGCTGCTCGGGCGGCTGCGGGACGAGGCGCCGGAGCGGGTCGGGCTGGGGCGGGGCCCCGGGCCCGGCGGGGCGCTGCGGCTCGGCTGGTTGCGCACGGCGTTGCACCAGTTGGGGCGGCCCGCGGACCGTACCCTCGACGCGGCGATGCACGAGCGGCGCACGCTGCACCCCGCCGAGCTGGACGCGATCGCCGCGGAGCTGGGTGGGTGTGTCGTCGCGGTCGACGACGCGGAGCATCTCGACGCGGACTCGGTCAGCGAGCTGCGGTGGCTTCGGGAGCGCGGAGTGAGGGTCGTGGTGTCGTACCGCTACCCGTCGGCGATCGCGGACCGCCCCCTGCACGCGCTGGACGCGGACCTGGTGCTGCGGCTCGACCCGCTCGGCGAGCGCGACCTGCCGGTCGACGTCCTGCAGGCCAGCGGCGGCATCCCCGCGCTCGTCGCGGCCACAGGAGGGGCCACGGGAGGAGCCGCGGGAGGAGCCACGGGACGGGCCGCGGGAGGAGCCGCAGGCGGGGACCCGGCGATCGCGGAGGCGGTCGCGATGCACCTCGCCAGGCAGCGGACCAGGTGGATGCCGCCGGCCGCGTGGGAGATCCTGCGGCTGACCGCGGCCCTCGGCACGTTGCGGGTGGAGCAGCTGGCCGCGGCCGGTGGGCTGGACCTCGACGAGGTCCTGGCCGCGGTCGACCGGCTCGTCCACGCGCACCTGCTGGTGGAAGGGCCCGGCGGCAGCGTCCGGCACCGCAGCGACCTGATCCGGTCCGCCGTGGCCGCCCAGATCTCCGCCGCCCACGGCCACCACCTCCGGGACCGCCTCGCCACCGCGTAGCGCCGGCCGGACGAGGCACCACAACCCGACAAGCAGCGCCGTACATCAGCCGCAAACGCGACAGGAAAACCTCGTTGCGCCGGGGAGCGGTGCGTCGTATGTTGTTCTCAGATCGAGAAATACTCTATCTGAGAAGGACTCATCGTGAACGACGCCGACTTCCTCGCCAGCTACGACCCGCGCGCCTACCCGCCGGTGGCGGTGACCGTGGACATCGTGGCGTTCACGATCCGCAACGGCGTGCTCAACGTGCTGCTCGTGCGGCGCGCCTGCCCGCCCAGCGAGGGCATGTGGGCGCTGCCGGGCGGGTTCGTCGGGCAGTGGGAGGACCTGCCGACCGCCGCCGCGCGGGAGCTGGCCGAGGAGACCGGCGTCGCCACCGCGCACCGCCGGCTGCACCTGGAGCAGCTCGGCACGTACGGCGCACCGGACCGCGACCCGCGCATGCGGGTGTTCTCGGTGGCGTACGTCGCGTTCGCGCCGGACCTGCCCGATCCCGTGTCCGGCTCCGACGCCCGCGAGGCGGCCTGGGTGCCGATGGACGAGCGGCCCACGGAGCTCGCGTTCGACCACGGCACGATCGTCGCCGACGGCCTGGAGCGCGCCAGGTCGAAGCTGGAGTACACGCCCCTGGCGACGAAGTTCGTCGGCGAGGAGTTCACGATCGCCGAGCTGCGCGCGGTGTACGAGACGGTCTGGGGCGAGCCGCTGCACGCCGGCAACTTCCACCGCAAGGTGCTGTCGGTCCCCGGGTTCGTCGAGAGCACCAACACGACCACGGAACGCGGCGGCGCCCGCGGCGGACCGCGCGCCAAGCTCTACCGTGCCGGCGACGCCCGCCTCCTGCACCCCGCGCTGCTCATGCCCAGCCGAGAGGAGACGGTCCGGTGACCCGCAGCGGTGCAACCAGAAGCACCACCACCGCCGAGGCGATCGCACTGATCGAGTCCGCCGGCGGCAGCCTGTTCGACGGCGACGACCCGGCCGGCACCTACCGGCGGCTCGCCCGCCTCACCCACCCCGACGTGGCCGGTCCGCAGGGCGCCGCCGCGTTCGCCCGGCTCACCGAGCTGTGGCGCAACCACGGCACGATCCGCAGCGCCAAGGGCGCCTACTCGACCGCGACGCTCGCCTTCGAGGGCGACCTGGCCAACCTGTACGCCGTGCCGGAGGGCCATCTGAAGCTCGTCCGCGACCCGGCGTGCAACGACCTCATGGCGCGGGAGGCGACCGCGCTGCAACGGATCGCCGACCGTGGCGACCCGCGCTACCTGCCCTACGTGCCGCGGCTCGTGGACACGTTCCGCCACAAGGAGGACGCCACGACCAGGCGCGGCAACGTCGTTGCGACCTCCGCAACGGGGTTGCACAGCCTCGCCGAGGTGGCGCTGCGCCGCCCGAACGGGCTCGACCCGCGCGACGCGGCGTGGATGTGGCGGCGGCTGCTCGTGGCGCTCGGCCTCGCGCACCGCGCCGGCGTCGTGCACGGCGCGATCGTGCCCGAGCACGTCCTCATCCAGCCGGAGGACCACGGGGTCGTGCTCGTCGACTGGTGCTACAGCGTCACCGAGCCCGGCGACCGGATCCCGGCGATCGTGCCGCACCGGCGCGACCACTACCCGGCCGAGGTGCTCGCCCGCGAGACCCCCGGCCCGTACACCGACCTGGCCATGGCCGCCCGGCTGATGGCCGACCTCATGGGCGACCGCGCCCCGCAGGCACTGCGGCGCTTCGCCGACGGCTGCCGGCTCGCGTCACCGAGGCAGCGCCCCGACGACGCCTGGAAGCTGCTCGGCGAGCTCGACGACCTGCTGCACCGCCTGTACGGCCCGCGCAAGTTCCGACCGTTCACGCTTTGAGAAGGAGACCCTCATGGGAAGTGGGATCTGGTCGACCGACGTCTACGACGCCGCCGACCGCTACCGTCGCGCCACCGGCGCCAGCGCGTTCGCGTACAGCGACTCCGGCGCCCGCACCGTCCACAGTGCACTCGACCCGAAGGGCGTCGGCACGCGCGAGAGCCGGGACTCCGACGAGCACCCCGACTCGGTCGCCATCGCCGTCATGTTCGACGTGACCGGCTCGATGGGCTCCGTGCCCCGGGTGCTGCAGCAGAAGCTGCCGCAGCTGCTCGGTCTGCTGCTGCGCAAGGGATACGTGAAGGACCCGCAGATCCTGTTCGGCGCGATCGGCGACGCCACCTGCGACCGGGTGCCGCTGCAGGTCGGGCAGTTCGAGTCGGACAACCGGCTGGACGAGGACCTCGGCCGCTTCGTGCTCGAAGGTGGCGGCGGCGGGCAGATGACCGAGTCCTACGAGCTCGCGATGTACTTCATGGCCCGGCACACCAGCATCGACTGCTACGAGAAGCGCGGCAGGCGCGGGTACCTCTTCATCATCGGCGACGAGCAGGCCTACTCGCGGGTGAAGCCCGGCGAGGTCCGCGACGTCATCGGCGACAAGCTCGGCGAGGCGATCGGCTTGCGGGCGATGGTCGACGAGGTCCGCCGCATGTACGACACGTACTACATCCTGCCCGCCGGCTCGTCGTACGCCGGCAACACCACCATCCTCGACTTCTGGAAGGACCTCCTCGGCCAGAACGTCATCGCCCTCGACGACCTGGACGCGGTGTGCGAGACCATCGCCCTCACGGTCGGCCTCGGGGAGGACTCCATCGACCTGGACGAGGGCCTCGAGGACCTGCGCGAGGCCGGCTCGGCGGCGACCGCGACCGTCGGCAAGGCCCTCGCCCGCATCGGCGGCGGCCGCGCGCCCGTCGCGACCGGCTCGGCGCCCACCATGTCCGGCACCACCAGCGTGGAACGGTTGTAAGCCGTGCGGCACGTCATCGTGGTGGACCTCGGATACGGGGACTGCGGCAAGGGGACCGTCGTCGACCACCTCTGCGCCACCCGTGACGTGCACACCGTGGTGCGCTTCAACGGCGGCGCCCAGGCCGCGCACACCGTCGTGCTCGGCGACGGCCGCAAGCACACGTTCGCACAGTTCGGGTCGGGCACGTTCCGGCCCGGCGTGCGGACCCACCTGTCGCGGTTCATGGTCGTCGACCCCCTCGCCCTGGCCGCCGAGGCCGACCACCTGGTGGGACTCGGCGTCCACGACGTGTGGTCCCGGCTCACCGTCGACCGGGCGGCGCTGCTGTCCACGCCGTACCACCGCGAGGCGAACCGGGCGAAGGAGATCGCCCGGGGCGCCGACCGGCACGGTTCGTGCGGGATGGGCGTCGGGGAGGCCATGGCGTACGCGCTGCGCCACCCCGACGACGCGCCGCGGGCCGGCGACTGCACGGATCCGCCGCTGCTGCGGGCGAAGCTCCGCCGGCTCCGCTCCAATTTGGGCGTGGACGGCCCGCCGGTCGACGCGTGCGTCGAGGCGTACACGGCGTTCGCCGCCACGGTGTCCATTGTGGACGGACTGCGGATCGAGGGGCCGTGCGTGTTCGAGGGCGCGCAGGGTGTACTGCTGGACGAGTGGCACGGGTTCCACCCGTACACCACCTGGAGCACGACGACCTTCGCCAACGCCGAGACGCTCCTGGCCGGCGAGCCCGCCTACCGGCTCGGGGTCCTGCGGACGTTCACGACCCGCCACGGCGCGGGCCCGCTCGTCACCGAGGACCCGTCGCTGCCCGTCACCGACCCCAACAACCCCGCGAACCCGTGGCAGGGCGCGTTCCGCGTCGGCCACTTCGACGCGGTCGCGCACCGGTACGCCCTGGACGTCTGCGGCGGCGTCGACGGGCTCGCCCTCACCCACCTCGACACCGCTTCGGCGCATCCGGACCTGCGGATGTGCGTCGACTACGACGGCGTCAAGCCCACCCGCGGCCCGACCGGCGACCTGGACCGGCAGGAGCGCCTCACCCGCGCGATGGCGTCCAGCCGGCCGCGCCTCGTCCCGGTGGACGACTGGACCGCCGCGGTCGAGGAGCAGCTGTCGGCGCCCGTGGTGCTGGAGTCGCACGGCCCCCGCTCGGAGGACAAGACGTCCACCGATTCGGCACCGACGGTGGCCGCCCGGGTGACATGCTGAGGTCCGCACCTCAGTCGCACCACAGTCGAACCTCAGCCGGTCGTGTGACGCTGCCTGCCGACACCTTCGGGAGGGACACGCATGGTCATGGGACTCGGTCGGGGCACGCTCAACGCGGTCCTCCTCGCCACCGCGGCGGGCCTCGCGATCGGCTGCGTCGCCGGCGTCGTGTCCCCCACGTTCGCCGAGGCCGGACCCTCCGCGCCGCACCGGGCCGCCCCCGCGACGGTGGTCACGGACGTCGACGTGCTCACCGGCGACCACATGAGCATCACGGTCCGCTTCAGCAACCCTGGCCGCGCGCCGCGCCACGTCGCCGCCACGGACATCAGCGTGTCCGCCGGTGCCGTCGTCCTTCGCTCCCGTACGACCAGCGCCTTCGACGTCCGGCCGGGCGCCACGGCCACCTCGACGTTCGACTTCGACACCCCGCCGACCGGCGCGTCCCTCACCCTCAACCTGCCGGGTGAGGCGCTCCCCCTCTGAGACCCGTCGCCGCCCGGCGCGCGAGCAGCACCAGCCCGACCGCACCGGCGGCGAGCACCGCGCTCGCGGTGTAGGCGAACGGGTCGAGCACGAACAGGTCGCCGCCCGCCGGGCCGGTCCACCCCGTCAGCGCGCCGAGCAGCGTCCACAGCAGCGCCGCCACCCCGTCGCCGACCATGACGACGAACGGCCCGGCCAGTGCGGTCAGCACCAGCGTCCGCGGCGCCCGGCCGGCGCCGAGGCCGGCGACCCCGGCGAACGCGGCGACCACGAGGGTCTGCGCCACCATGTACGCGGCGTTGTTGAGATGCAGCAGCTGGAGCAGCTCATACGTGTCGTCGGCCAGCGCGGTGTACCGGGTCGCGACCGACCGGTGCGCCACCGCGACCGCGCCGCAGCAGATCAGGCCGGCGCCGAGCACCCAGCCGGACCTGACGAGGACCCAGCGCCCGCGCTCCGCCGGCGGGTCACCCCCGGGCCTGCGGGCCAGCAGCGCCGCACCGAGGACCAGCCCGAGCAGCGCCGGCACGAACGCCGCGACGAGCTCCATCCCCAGCACCGCGTCCAGCGCTGCCCCGTGCGGGTAGCAGTCGTTCGGATCGCCGCACCGCGGCACGCCGGCCTGGTCGAGCTGCCGCTGCACGGTGCCGGCCGCGAACCAGACGTACCCTGTGGCGACTGCGCTCACCACGGCGGCGGCGACCAGATACGGACGGAGCAGCCGCAGCGCAAGCCCCATCATCCGGCGGTCATCTCCGTGATCGTCAGCGGCGCCGGTCCCACGGGGAGCCCGGCATCGGCGCCTCCACGGTAGGCCGCCGGGCGCACCGCAGCGCGGGGCACGCGTCTCAATCAAGGCCGACGCGTGCATCGCCGGCTGACACCGCGGCTCGACCGGGGCCGACACGTGCACTGCGGCCCGGGGCAGGGTCCTTCCAAGGCCGGCGGGTGCACCGCGGCTCGGGCGCGGCCATCCAAAACCCGCGACCCGGACCCGCCGCGGCCAGGTCCGGCCCCAGCGCCGCAGCTCAGACGCCGCCCACCCAAGGCCCATGGCTCGGACGCCGACCGTCCGAGGTCGGCAAAAGCGCGGCGGTCCCCATCACTCGGGCTCGGCGGGCGGGTGCCGCGTCGGTCACCGGTGGGTGGTCACCCGCCGTCGCAGACGTCACGGCCCGGCTGGGTGGCCGGCCCCGTCCTGCCCCGCACCGACCGTTCCTCGCGCCGCCTCTAGCATCGCGCCTGGCGCCGTCCCGAGAATGGGACATTCCCCGCCCGAGCACCGCAGTCCGGGCGCGGCCCGCCGGTGCCGCGTGGCCCGGGACGGGGTGACGGCCTGGAAACCGGGACGGCGGCGAGGGTTCACAGGCCGCCGCCGAATGGTTCGACGGCGGCTCACCTGGGGCGCGCGGGGTCAGTGACTGAGGCGCTCGCGGCGGACGACGGGGCGGCGGCCCTCGCCGCACGGCCTCGGCGGGCTGGGCGCGGCGTCGGTCACCGTCCACCGGTGGGTGGTCACCCGCCTCCGCAGACGTCACGGCCCGGCTGGGCGGCCGGCCCCGTCCTGCCCCGCACCGACCGTTCCTCGCGCCGCCCCAAGCATCGTGCCTGGCGCCGCCCCAAGCATCGCGCCTGGCGCCGCCCCAAGCATCGCGCCTGGCGCCGCCCCGGGGATCGGGCCGCCGCCGAGTGGCTCGGCGGCGGGATCGCATGAGGGCGTGGGGGTCAGTGGCTGAAGCGCTCGCGGCGGACGACGGGGCGGCGGCCCTTCAGGGTGGTGCGGCGCAGCGTGTCGATGACCTCTTCGACGGCGCCCTCGGGGACCTCGACCAGGGAGAAGCGGTCGGTGATCTCGATGGCGCCGATGTCGCGGCCGCTCAGGCTCGACTCGCCGGTGATGGCGCCGACGAGGTCCTGGGGGCGGATGCCGGCCGCGCGGCCCGCGCCGACGAAGAGCCTGGTCATGCCGCCGGCCGGTACGCGGCGGCCGCCCGCGTCGCGGCCCCGGCCGCGACCGTCGGCGTCGCGGACCGCGACCCGGCGGCCGGGACCCGGCCGGTCCCCCGAGCCCGCACCGGACCGCCCATCGCCGACGCCGGAGCCCGAGCCGAACCGGTCGGAGGGCTCGCGGGGCGCGCGGAGGGTGATGTCGGGGATCTCCTCCTGGTCGCCCTCGCCGATACCGGTGGCGTCGTGGGCGATCTTGACCGCGGCCATCGCGATCTCCATCAGGTCGAACTCGTCGCTGAGGGTCTCCACGACGACGCGGAACTGGGTGAGGGCCTCACCGTCGGCGGCGAGCAGCTCGTGGAGGGCGGCACGCGTGAGCTCGAGGCGGCGGGCGCGCAGGTCGGCGACGGTCGGGACCTTCTCGATGAGGATGCGCTGCTTGGTGATCCGCTCGATGGTCTTCAGCATGCGGTGCTCGCGGGGCTCGGCGAGGGTGATCGCGATGCCCTCGCGGCCGGCGCGGCCCACGCGGCCGATGCGGTGGACGTAGGACTCGGGGGCCGAGGGCACGTCGTAGTTGACGACGTGGGTGAGGTGCTCGACGTCCAGGCCGCGGGCGGCGACGTCGGTGGCGACGAGCAGGTCGGCGGTGCCGTTGCGCAGGCGCGCCATGACCCGGTCGCGCTGCTCCTGGCCCATGCCGCCGTGGAGGGCCTCGGCGCGGTACCCGCGGCCGTTGAGCGTCTCGGTGAGCTGGTCGACCTCGTCGCGGGTGCGGCAGAAGACCAGCGCGGCGCCCGGGGCCTCGACGTCGAGGATGCGGCCGAGGGCGGCGGGCTTGTGGGCGCGGCTGACGACGTACGCCACCTGCCGCACCAACGGGGCCTCGCCGGCGGGGGTCGGCGCGCGGCCGATCTGGATCCGGACGGGGTCGTTGAGGTGGCTGCGGGCGAGGCCGTCGATGCGCGGCGGCATCGTGGCGGAGAAGAGCACCGTCTGCCGGTCCTCGGGGGTCTCCTGCAGGATCGCCTCGATGTCCTCGGCGAAGCCCATGTCGAGCATCTCGTCGGCCTCGTCGAGCACGACGACGCGCAGGTCGTGCAGGCGCAGCGTGCCGCGGCTGATGTGGTCGAGGGCCCGGCCGGGGGTGGCGACGACGACGTCGACGCCGTGCTCCAGGGCGCGCAGCTGGCGGCCGATCGGCTGGCCGCCGTAGATCGGCACGACGCGGGTGCCGAGGTCCTTGCCGTAGCGGTGGATCGCCTCGGACACCTGGACGGCCAGCTCGCGGGTGGGCACGAGGATGAGCGCCGAGGGGTTGTCGCCGCCGGGCGAGGGGATCGTCTGCAGCAGCGGCAGCGAGAAGGCGGCGGTCTTGCCGGTGCCGGTGGCCGCCTGGCCGAGCAGGTCACGGCCCTCCAGCATCGGCGGGATCGCCTCGCGCTGGATCGGGGTGGGCTCCTCGTAGCCGAGGTTGGTCAGCGCCTTGAGCAGCTCGTCCCGCAAGCCCAGTTCGGCGAAGCCGGTGTCTTCGGTCACGGTGGGGCTCCTCAATCGCGAAATTCGTGGCTTCTACCAGCATCCCAGGCCCGGCGTCCCGCCGCCTGAGCGGTCTGCCTGGATGTGACCTGCGACCAGCCGACTGGTACAACGAGCGAGTGGCCGATGACGACTGGCAGGCGCAGCGGGCCCGTGCGGTGGCGCACCACGGGGCCGAGCTCGACCGGCGCCGCGCCGCGGAAGCCGAGCAGGCGACGGCGCTTATCGAGCGGTTCGTGGCTGACGCGCTCGCGGCGGGCCTGCCGACCGAGTCGCTGCGGGCCCGCTCGTATGGCGGTCGTTCCTACCGTACGCCGTTGCGCGGCTGGTACCTCAACAGTGAGCACACCATCGCGGTGGGTGACGACGGCCGGTACTACTCGCTGCTGGTGCCGTCGAGCGCGACGGCGTGGCTGACCGGGGTGACGCCGCAGCCGCACGCGCCCCGGCTCATCGTCGGCGAGGGCGGCCGCGACGGCGAGTCGATCCCTCTGCAGAAGGTCCTGGACAGCAGGCTCAGAGACGGATGAACGCGGGCGGCACCTCGTCGGTGAGCCACACGCCGTTGCCTGAGACGTAGAACACGTGGCCGGCCCGGGCCATCTCCCCGGCGAGGACGGTGAGGACGGCGACGGCGCCACCGCGGCGGGTGCCGACCCGGCGGGCGGTCGCGGTGTCGGGTGACAGGTGCACGTGGTGGCGGCCGCCGCGGTTGAGGCCGGTCGCCTGGATCGACGGCAGGGCGGCGGCGCCGGTGCCGTGGAAGAGCACCTCCGGCGGCTCCTGCGGGGTGAGCCCCAGGTCGACCGGCACGGAGTGCCCCTGGTTGGCGCGGATCCGCTCGACGCCGCCGGGTCCCGTCTCGACCGCGTAGCGCTGCTTGTCGTTGCCGGCGACAACCTCGTCCAGGTCGGCCCGGGTGATGCCCATGGCGTCCAGGAACGTCCCGACGGGCACCCAGCCGCCCGGGTCGAGGGTCAGGCCGACCCGCGCGGGGTCGTGGCGCAGCGCCTTCGACATCCGCTTACTGAGCTTGACCAGCTGCTGGTGATCCATGGCCGTTCCATTGTCGGCCCCGCCGCAACCGGATAACGACGCGGTCCGGCCGGATCAGGACCGCGCGGCGCCGGCCCATCCAGCGCCGCAGCGCGCCGGACGGGTCGAACTCGGGCGTCACCGCGATCACCGTGGCGCCGCCGTGCTTCATGACGACGCCGGGCCGGGTGAGGACCGCCCAGCCGTCGCCGAGCGCCTCGTCGAGCCGGACCGTCCGGCCGGAGCGCACCACGAACGGCTGCGGGGCGAGGGGGCCGACCCCGCGCAGCGGCGGGCTGGTGGAGCGCAGCGCGAGGCCCTTCAGGCCGGGCAGCCGCCACACCGCGCCGAGCACGACCCGCCGCACCGCCGCCGCGCGGTCCTGGCCCCCGGTCATCGCCCACCCCGCCACGATCGCGAGCCGGATCTGCGCCTTCGCGTGCGGTTTGCGTTCGCGCTGGAACGAGTCGAGCGCCGACGGGTCGCCGGAGGCGCGCCAGGCCGCCAGCTTCCACGCGAGGTTGTAGGCGTCGCGTAGGCCGGCGCCGAGTCCCTGGCCGATGAACGGCGGCGTCTGGTGGGCCGCGTCGCCGAGCAGGAACACCGTGCCGCGCCGCCACGTGTCGGCGATCCTGGCCCGGAACGTGTACTGCGCCGCCCGGACCACCGTCACCGCCGCACCGGCCCGCCAGGGCGCGAGCAGCTCGTCCACGTCGAGCGCCGGCTCGCCGTCGTGCATCCGAAACTCCCACCTGTACCGGCGAGACCCCAGCTGGATGAAGGTGGCGGCGCGACGCGGGTCGCAGATCTGGTGGACGCCGCCCCACGCGTCGAGGTCCCGGTCGGTGACGCCGTCGACCACCAGCCACCGCTCCTCGAACCCGAGGTCCTCCAGCTCGGCGCCGATGGCCGCCCGGACGGTGCTGTTGGCGCCGTCGCAGCCGAGCACCGCCGACGCCCGCAGCGACGACCCGTCGGCGAGGGTCACCGAGGTGGACGTGACCCCGGTGACGGTGACCCCGCCGCGGAACTCGATCAGCGGCAGCTCGGCGACCCGCGCGCGCAGCAGCCGCTCCAGGTCGGGCTGGTCGAACATGTTGGCCTGCGGCCAGCCGTGCGGGCCGGGCCCCGGGTCGCGGCGGAACTCGGCCATCACCCGGTGCCTGCCGTCGAGCAGCCGCAGCCCCAGCCCCGGCCGGCTGACCGCGGCGAACGCGTCGGCGACGCCGAGCTCCTGCAGGATGCGCATGACCTCGTCGTCGACGTGGACGGCCCGGGGCAGCGGATACGGCTCGGGGTAGCGATCCAGCAGCAGGCACGGCACGCCGCGCTGGGCGAGCAGGATCGCGGAGGCGGCACCGACCGGTCCCGCCCCCACGATCACCACTGGGTCCACGCGGTTCACGCCGCGAGGTTACGTCATGCGCAGCGCGTCCCGTTGAGCGTGAACGCGGTCGGCGCGGTGTTCGTGCCGTTCCAGTTGGACAGGAACCCGAACGTCACGGTGCCGCCGGCGGGGATGCTCGCCGTGTAGCTCACGCTGGTCCAGGTGACCGCGGCGCCGGACTGGGCGTAGGTGGCGCCCCACGACTGGGTGACGACCTGGCCGTTCGCGAAGCTCCAGGTCAGCGTCCAGCCGTTGATCGCGCTGGTACCGGTGTTCGTCACCTTCACGTCGCCCTGGAACCCGCCCTGCCACTGGTTGGTGACGCTGTACGCGACCTTGCACGCGCCGGACGGCGGCGGGGACGACGACCTCGACGGCGACGGCGACACCGACCGGGAGGGCGACGGGGACACCGAACGGGACGGCGACACCGACGACGTCGGCGACGTGACCCCGCCGTAGACGGTGGCCTCCTTGGCGGTGGCCTTGATGCCGTTGGCGCCGTTGAAGATGCGCTCGCCCCAGCTGGTGAGCTGCGCGGGGTTGAAGCCGGTCACCATGTCGAGGTACTCGACGCCGCCGCCGTTGCCGCTCCACGACCAGCCGAGGTAGCCGATCCGCAGCGACTGGGTGGTCGCCATGATGGTGTCCTCGTCGGGGTTGCCGTCGGAGTGGTTGAACCCGAACTCCCCGACGACGATCGGCAGCTTCGCGGTGACGAACCGGTTGAGATAGTCGTTGATCTCCGCGGCGGTGTCGAACACGCCGTACATGTGGATCGAGAACACCGTGTTCTTCAGCGGGTCGGCGGCGAAGACGGTCGCCGCGTTGTCGCGCATCGTGAAGGACCAGTCCTGGCCCCAGTTGGGCGCGTCGACCATGATGGTGTGCTCGAACCCGTTGCTGCGCAGGCGCTTGACCGCGTTGGCGGTGTCGGTGGCCCAGTTGGCGACGGTGGCGGCGTTGTTGCCGTAGGGCTCGTTGCCGATGTTCACGATGACGTACTTCTCCTGGCCGGCGAGGGCGCTCTTGACGCTCAGCCAGTAGTCGACCGCCCGGTCGAGGGTGATCGCGCCGCTCTGCTCGCCGTAGCCGGTGGTGTCGTGCGCCTCCAGGACGCAGATGAGCCGGTTGGCCTTGCACAGCGACACGACGTTGGCGACGTCGGCGGTGTCGTTCTTCGTCCAGCGGTCGCCGGTGGCGAGCACGACCCGGACGCTGTTCGCGCCGAGCGCCTTGATGTTGGCGAACGAACTGGTCTGCGTCGGGTACCAGGTGTGCGCGTGGCTGACGCCGCGCATGACGAACTCGGCGCCGTTGGCGTCGTAGAGCCGGCCGTTGCTGACGGTGAAGCCTGTCGCCGCCGACGCCGGCTGCACGGCGACGAGCAGCGACACCACGACCGCCAGCGCCGCGGCCGCCGCGAGGGTGATCCGCGTTCTCATGTTGGTCCTCCTAGGGGGTGTTGGACGCAACATATGAAGCGGTTCAGTTCACGGTCAACGATGTCAGCGCCGGGCCGCAGGTCGGCCGCGCGAGCGGTGTGAAACTTGCAGCGCCGGGTAGCTGGGGCCGCATGACCATCGACAATCCGTCCGACCTGTTCCTCTACGAGCTGTCCGGCATGTACGACGCCGAGCGCAAGAGCAACCATCTCGTCGGCGAGATGCTCGGCCAGGCCGAACAAAGCCCCCTCGCCCAGATCCTGCGGGCCCAGCAGCAGCAGGGACAGCAGAAGATCCAGAACATCGAGACGTGCTTCGCGATGATGGAGATGGAGCCGGTCGAGGTGCCGTGCTCGACGCTCGACGGGATGCGGGCGGAGTTCCAGGCGTTCGCCGGCCAGCGGCCCTCCACCGAGGCGATGGAGATCTACGCCGTGGACGCGGAGACGAAGCTGGCGCACTTCGGCATCGCCGGCTACCGCGGACTGATCGACAAGGCGCTGCTCATGGGCGAGACGCAGTGCGCGCAGATCCTGCAGACCAACCTGGTGCAGAAGCAGGAGAACGCGGGGACGTTCGAGCGGATCAGCCACGAGCTCGGCCAGCGGGTGGCCATGCAGATCTGAGGCAGATCTGAGGCGAATACAAGGCCGTAGGGGGCCCCGACATCGGGCCCCCTCCGGTCCTCCGGGGTCAGCCCCCGAGACTCGCCGCAGCGGAGGCGATCGCCGAGGCGAACGTGCTCACCTGCGTGTAGACGCCCGGGTAGTTCGGGCGGGCGCAGCCGTTGCCCCAGCTGACGATGCCGACCTGGATCCAGGCGTTGGCGGCGTCGCGGCGGAACATCGGGCCGCCCGAGTCGCCCTGGCAGGTGTCGGTGCCGCCGGCGGCGTACCCGGCGCAGATCTCGTCGTTCGGGATCAGGTCCGGGTAGGAGTTGTCACAGGTCGAGTCCGCCACGTACGGCACGGTCGCCTTAAGCAGGTAGCGCTGCTGCGCGCCGCCCTCGCGCGCCGCACCCCATCCCGCGACGGTGAAGGTGCCGGTGTTGTACGTGGTGTTCGTCGCGATCGGCAGCAGGGCCAGGCCGCTGACGGGCGACGCGAGCCGGATCAGCGCCCAGTCCTTGCCGTTGCCGTTGTACCCGGGTGCCCGGTACACGTAGTTGGATTTGACCTGGACGCGGCTGGCCGACTGCAGGTCGACCACGCCCAGCGTCGCGGTGATGCCGGTGTTGGTGCCGGTGGCGCCCACACAGTGCGCGGCGGTGAGCACCAGCCGCGGGCTGTACAGCGCGCCGCCGCAGCCCATCGAGAGCCGCACCATGAACGGGAACTCGCCCTGCGCCGCACGGGTGCCGCCGACGACGTCCTGCTGGGCGTGCGCGACGCCCGGCAGCACGCCGACGGTGGCGATGACGGCGGTCAGGACCGCCAGGAACCTTCGAACCATCCGGAGCCTCCCCAACGAGTTGGATGATGGGGAGGATGGTATCCATCGATTCGATACCTATGGATATATCGTCCGGCTCATACTGCCGACCACGACGCTGGTCTCGGTCTCCGGGTCGGTGACGGTCGTCGGCGTCAGGCCGCTCCCGGCGAGGACCGCGTGGACCGCGTCCAGCTGGGCGTCGCCGGCCTCGGTCAGCAGGCGCCCGTCGCGGGCCAGCCAGCGCGGCGCCTCGGCCGCGACCCGGCGCAGCACGCGCAGGCCGTCGTCGCCGCCGTCGAGCGCGGCCCGCCGCTCGTGCACCCGGAACTCCTCGGGCAGGAACGCGATCTGCGCCGTCGGCACGTAGGGCACGTTCGCGAGGAGCACGTCGACCCGCCCGCGCAGGTCCTCCGGGAGCGGGTCGAAGAGGTCACCCTCGTACACCTCGGCGTGCGGGAGGTTCCGTCGCGCGCAGGCCACCGCGGCCGGGTCGACGTCGGCCGCCACCAGCCTCGTCCCCTCCCTGCCGCGGGTCGCGACCGCGCCGAGCGCCCCCGTGCCGCAGCACAGGTCCAGCACCGTGTGTCCACTGTGGATGAACGTGCGTGCGGTGACGGCCAGGAGCTCGGTGCGGTGGCGCGGGATGAACACGCCGTCCTCGATGGCGAACCGTTCGCCCGCGAACAACGCCCACCCGACGAGGTACTCGATGGGGTACCCCTGCACCCGCCGCTCGACGAGCGTCGCCAGCCGTTGTTCGTCGCCGGCGGCCGCCTCGGTGAGCAGCGCGGCCTCGTCCTCGGCGAACACGCATCCGGCGGCGCGCAGCCGGTCAATAACCGTGGGCACGCCGCACTGTAGCGCTGCTAGTCTGACCTGTGCGCGCGGTTATGCTGTCCGGCCCGGGTCCCGTGTCCAACCTGAGCGTCGTCGAGGTGCCGACACCCTCGCCGCCGCCCGGCTGGGTCAGGATCCGCGTGCGGGCGTTCGGGCTCAACCGCTCCGAGCTGCACACCCGCCTCGGCCTCGCGGAGGGCGTGGTCTTCCCCCGCGTCCCGGGCATCGAGGCGACGGGCGTGGTGGACGACCCGGGTGACTCCTCGTTCGCCGTCGGCCAGCAGGTCACCACGATGATGGGCGGGATGGGCCGCACCTTCGACGGCGGCTACGCCGAGTACACGGTCGTGCCCGCCGCGCAGGTCATCCCGTTCGTGTCCGAACTGCCGTGGCCCGCGATCGGCGCCGTCCCGGAGACGCTGCAGACGGCGTACGGCTCCCTCGTCACCGCCCTGGACCTGCGGCCCGGCCAGACGCTGCTGATCCGCGGCGGCACGTCGTCGGTCGGCCTGGCCGCCGCCGCCCTCGCCCGGGACCTCGGCGCGACCGTGCTGTCCACGACCCGCTCCCCCGGCCGCCTCGCGGCGCTGACCGCGGTCGGCGTCACCCACCCGCTCGTTGACGACGGCTCGGTCGCCGCTCAGGTCAGGGCGCTGTTCCCGGACGGCGTCGACGCGGCCCTGGAGCTCGTCGGCACCCCCACCCTGCCCGACACGCTGGCCGCGACCCGCGTCCGGGGCACGGTCTGCTTCACCGGCATGCTGTCCAACGAGTGGCTGGTCCGCGACTTCTACCCCATCGGCTACCTGCCGACCGGTGTCCGCCTGACCGCCTACGGCGGCGAGGCGAGCGACCTGCCACCCGCGGTCCTGCAGCGGTTCCTCGACCGGATCGCCGCCGGCGAGGTGACCCTCGGCCCGGTCCACACGTACGCGATGGACGACATCCGCACCGCCCACACCGACCTGGAGCGGGGCACCCACATCGGCAAGCTGGTCGGGCTCGCCTGATGCCCTCGTACCAGCAGCTCGTCGAGGAGGCCCTGGCCGCCCCGGTCGCCGGCTGGGACTTCACCTGGCTGCGGGGCCGTTCGCACGGCGGCGACCCGTCCTGGTCGTACCCGGCCCTCGCCCGCCCGCTGATCGCCGGCGCGTCGTCGCTGCTGGACGTCGACACCGGCGGCGGCGAGCTCCTGGCCTCCCTCGCCCCGCTCCCCCCGCGCACCGTCGCGACGGAGTCCTGGGCACCGAACGTCCCGGTCGCCGCCGCCCGCCTGTCCCCGCTCGGCGTCGGCGCCCTCGTGTTCCACCTGTGCATGGTCTCCTGGCAGATCCCCGACTTCACGGTCACCCGCTACGAGCCCGCGCTGCGCCGCCTGCACGCCGCCGGCCCGGTCGTCGTGCACACCCACCGTTTCCTGATCCACGCGGTGCGGTAGCCGTGGAGTACCCCGACCTGTCGCCGTACGAGTATTACGAGTTCCCGCTCCCGATGCGCAACGTCGGCTGGCTGGGACCCTCCTTCACCCCGCGACCGCCCGCCCCGGACGTCGACCCGCGACCCCTGCGCGCCGCCTCCCGCGCGCGGTCCAACGTGATGCTCGGCTGGCACGACTGCCCGTGGTGCCCCGGCACGACCGCCCCCCACGACGGCAACGGCGAATACCACTACTACGCCCACGACGGCGAGGTGTACGCCGCCCCGGTCATGCTCCTGCACTACGTCGAGGTGCACGGGTACCGCCCGCCGGAGCAGTTCCTGCAGGCCCTGCGGGTGCCCGGCGAGCTGCCCTGGGACGACCGCGCCGATGATCTGCCCGAGCTCGTCCGCTGGGGCTTCGACCTGCAACGCACCATCGACGGTGCCAACCCATGACGTCGCACTCGAACGGCAGGTACAGCGCCATGCACACCGCAGAGGCCCGCATCGAGGACGCGGGCAACATCCTGGTCGCGCCGGCGGCCCTGCACGACGATCCGCTGGTCAGGGACTTCTTCGGGGCCGTGAGCACGCCGCAGGAGCTGCCCGCCGTGCATCGCAGGACCGTCTACCTGTGCGGCGACGTGTCCAGCATCGGCGCGCCCGCGCTCGACGGGGCAGCGCGGGTGTTCGTGGTCGACGGGCTGTCGCACGGCTCCGCGCCGTGGCCGGTCGCCGACCCCGGGCAGGTGCCCGTCCGCGTCCACGGCGCCGGCGTGTACTACCGGCGGTTCTTCGACCCCGGCGCCGGCCACTTCGGCCGGATCAGCTCGGAGCACGCGTTCCAGTCCCTCACGGAATCCACCAAGCCCGGCACCGCCCACCGCACCGGGATCTACCTGACCCCCGTCACGCGGGACGGCGCCGACCTGCACTTCCGCCTGCTCCGGTGCTCCACGAACCTCTCAGGCCCGACCGAGAACTTCGCCGCGACCGACACGCGCATCGTCGAGGCCCTGAACCGGGAGGCCGCCCACGTGTTCCGGGGCCACGCCCCGCTGAACCACGTCCTCGCGCAGATCTACCACAACACCCCAGGCACCGGCGAGCGCAAGCAGTCCAAGGCCAAGATCTCGGCGCACGCCGACAAGACCAAGGACATGCCCGGCAACGGCGTCATGGCCTTCTGCACCTTCTACGACGGGCTCGACAAGCTGCGCCCCCTGGGCCCCTTCGACCACGGCCTGAACGGTGTCAGCGGGCTCACCAGGCTGCACTTCCGGCTCAAGGCGCCGGCCGACCTTCCGGAGCAGTTCACCCTGACCCTCTATCCCGGCTCCGTGTTCTTCATGCCGCTGTCCACGAACCGGCTGTACACGCACGAGGTCCGGCCCCCGACGCTGGACGCCGGGCTGCTGCCGACCCGCCTCGGTTATGTGGTCCGCTGTTCGAGCGCCGAGGCCGTGCACAGGGACGGCCGGACGTTCCTCAAGACGGACGGCGGTCCGGTCGAGCTGGGACCGCCCACGCCGGAGGGCATGGCCGAGCTGCGCAGGTTGTACGCCGAGGAGAACCGGACCCAGTCGTTCGTCCACTACGGCGACGAGCTGCGCTTCAGCATGAACTCGGGGGACTACCTTGCACCCCGGGTCTGAGTTCCGCTCGTACACCCTGACCGCCGGCGGGAACCCGTTCGAGGAGCTGTTCGCGTCGGTGCGGTTCGAACCGGTGGGCAAGGGCCGGCTGGGCGCCGTCCTGGTCGGGACCGGCGAGACGGGTGACGTGCCGATCGTGCGCACCACCACCCGCTACAGCCTGCCCGCGCAGCGTTTTCCGCCGGTGTACGAGCGGCTGGCGCGACAGGTCCAGGCCTGCGCGGCGCTCCCTGTCGCCTTCAACAACGCGCTCGTCGAGAGCTACACGAACGCGTACACCACCATGGGCGGCCACAGCGACCAGGCCCTCGACCTCGCGGACGGGTCGTCCATCGCCGTCTTCTCCTGCTACGAACGACCCGAGGTGCACCCACCGCGGAAACTGGTCGTCGAGCCGAAGGAGCCCGACGGCGCCACCTACGAGATCCCGATGCCCCACAACGGCGTCATCGTGTTCTCCCTCGACACCAACCGCCGCCACCGCCACCGGATCATGCTGGACAGACCCGCCCAGATGCCCGAGAACCGCTGGCTGGGCGTGACCTTCCGGACATCGAAGACCTTCGTCCGCCACCACGACGGCCATGCGACCCTGTCCAACGGCGCGCACCTGACCTCAGCCGACGCCGCCCAGCAACACGAGTTCTTCCTGCTGCGGCGCCGCGAGAACACCGAAACGGCCTTCACCTACCCTCCGCTGACGTACACCCTCAGCAACAGCGACCTACTGCCACCCCTCACCACCCCCACCGGCTGACCCGCTGCGGGCAGGATGGACACCAGTCGCCCGACGAGTTCCTTCTCGAGCGCCAGTGGGACGGAGGGCAGTCGAACCCGACAGAACGAGACTACGGTTGTTGGTGAACCAGGACAGGCCCGACTTGACGATCCACCGGCGCCGGCCAAGACACTGCGAGGACTCGACGCCCTTGCGAGCGACGCGGACCGTGATGCCTCTGCGGTGGACCCCGGCCTGGATCGCCTTGTGGTCGTAGGCCTTGCCCGCGTGCAACTTCCCGGGGCGGTGGCAGGGCCAGCCGCGACGGCCCCGTACCGGTATGAGGGACTCCAGCCGCGGGAGCAGCGCTCGTGGTGGAGGTGTTCCCACAGCCCGTGCATGGTCCACTCGATGAACCGGCGGTGCACCGTCGGCCGGGACACCCCGAAAAGCCCCCGCGGGCAGCTTCCGCCACGAACAGCAGATCATGCCCAAGACCACAACCTCACCAGCTGAGACCCCTAGACTCGGTGCGGCTCCAGGGCGGCTCGGTGCGCCACCGGCAAGCGGCGCGCCACCGGGAATTGGCGTGGCACCGGCGACCGGCGCGGCCCCACGAGTTGGGCCTCCGTGGTCGCCAGCAGACGTGGAAATGTCGGCGGGGCTCGGGACACCGCTGGAGCCGTGGAACTCAACGCCGGTGGGGCGAGCGAAGGCGTTGCCTCCGACGAGCACGGCGTGGCTCGGGTGCACCGCCCGATGGACCGAGATGGGAACCGTTGTCGCCGGTGGACCTGGACCGGCGGGCGGCGCCGAGGGTGCGGGCGGCGCGGGGAGTTCCCCCGGGTGCCCGGGACGGCGGTCGCAGGCGGGGCCGATGCCGGTGCGCCGGGCCGCGCGCTCGCGTGCGGATCCGTCGAACGCCTGACTGGCGGGGTGCCCGCAGACGCGACCGCCGGGGTGCCCGCAGACGAGGTCAGGCCCGCTGCCGACGTCGCAGCCAAGGGTGGCACCGGCTGGGCGGCCACAGGCGGTGCCGAGGCGGTCGAGTCCGCTGCCGACGTCGCAGCCAAGGGTGGCACCGGCTGGGCGGCCACAGGCGGTGCCGAGACGGTCGAGTGTGCTGCCGCCGTCGCGACCGAGGGCGTCACCAGCTGGACCGTCGCGAGCGTCGGTGGCGAAGCGGTTGAAGGTGGCGGCGCAGTCGGAACCGTTGCCCGCTGGGTGGTTGACGGCGCTGGCCCAACCGCCACGGACGTTGCCGGCGAGGTGGTCGAGTGCGCGGCCGAGGGCAGCACGGGCTGAACGGCGCACGCGGTGCCGGTGAGGCGGTCGGAGGCGGTGGTCGTGGTGGCGCGGCCGGGAGGCATCGGCGGTGACACGGTCGGAGGGGGCGGTGGTGGGACGGTCGGCGGGGGTGGGGCGGTCGGGCGTGTTGCCGGTGGGGGTGCGGTGGTGAGGGTGCGGGCGTTGCGGAGGCGGGTCAGCTTGGTGGCGTGGCGGGCGGCGAGGCCGTGCGTGCGGGCCTCGGCGAACTCCGCCTTGGCGCGCGACCTGGCCTCCCGCCGGCGGCTGTGCTCCTCAGCGGCGGCGGCGCGCCGGGCGGCGCCGACCGCGGCCCAGTCGACCTCCGAAACCCGCGGCGCCGGGCCGGAAAGCGGTGCGGACAAAGAAAAGTATGGCCGTGGCATGAGCGACCTCCCCTCAACCGCTCACCACCCATCCTTCCTCAACCACACCCCCCGCACACCGGCCGAAAGAAGGGAACCAGGGCGTAGGTCGTCGCGTGTACAGGTGTGACGATTCGCAGACGAACCATCCTCGTGGCCGGGGCAACCGCCGCCGGCACGGCGCTCGCGCCCGGAGCGCCCGGAGCGCCCGGAGCGCCCGGAGCGCCCGGAGCGCCCGGGGTCGCCGTAGCAGCCGGGACAACCGGGACGGCCGAAGTCGTCGTCCTGGCCGTGGGCCGGGGCGGCGGGCCGGCGAAGGCGTTCCTGGAGCTGGTCCGCACCGACCGGCCGGCGGAGCCGATCGGGGTGCCGTTCGAGGGGACGGTGCCGGTGCCGGTCGACCGGGGGACGTACCTGGTCTCGGTGGAGGTGCAGGAGGACCGCGTGCGGACCTGGCTCGTGCAGCCCGGAATCCGGGTCGACGGGGCGGTGACCCTGACCGCCGACGCGCGGGCCGGGCGGCCCGTGGCGATCGCCGTGCCGCGGCAGGACGCGGTGCCGGAGCTGCTCGAGGTCAGGTACAGGATGCCGGTCAGCGGCGGTGAGACGTGGGAGAACGGGTTCACGGTGCGCGGTGACCTGCGTGGCGTGTACTTCGGGGCACTGGGCAGGGAGCGGCCGGTCGACGGGTTCCGGGTCATGGTCGCGGTCACCATGACCGCCGCCGGGGCCGCCTACTTCCTGGCCTGGATGGTGTACGGGCGGCTGCCCGCCGGCCTCGCCCGCACCCTGACCCCGGGACAACTGAGCACCGTCAGGAGCCGGTTCGGGGCGAGGGTCGGCAGCGCGGGCGTCACGTACACGAGGCCGCGGATGCCGGGCGGGGGCGGGGTGTTCGCCGCGGCCCTGCCGCTCGAGGCGCTCCCGGCGCGCCGCGACGACCACTACAACCTCGACGCGGGCGGCGTGACGTGGCGGACCACGTTCGAGGAGCCGGCCGCCGGGGTGCGGCTGGAAGGGCCGGCCGGCACGGCGTGGAACGAGGGGGTCGCGGCGCCGAGCGTCGACGTACAGGAGCTGCCCGAGCAGTGGGTGTCGCGCAACGGTGACACGCTCGTCGTCGCGGCCCGGCTGCACGGGGACGGCGCCGGGCATCCGGGGAGCGCGGAGTACGCGAGGGCGCGGACGGCCGTGTACCGCGACGGCGTGCTCGTCGCCGAGGCCGACGCCGCGGAAGGGGTGTTCGAGGTGCCGCCGAAGCCGGGACTGTTCCGCCTGGAGATGCGGGCGGAGCCGGCGACGTTCGGGACCGTCGTCGACGTCGCCTGGACGTTCCGGTCCGAACATGTGCCCGGCGGGGACTGGCGGCGGATGCCGCTGCGCGCGGTGTCCTTCGCGCCTGTACTGCGGGCCGACGGCACCGCCGCCGACGGCCGGGCGTTTCGCTTCCCCTACCGAATGACGACGCAGGCGACGACGGCGGTGCGGCCGGGGGTGGAGGTGTCCTACGACGACGGGCGCTCATGGTTCCCCGCGCTGGTGACCGCCACGCACGTCGCGGTCGCACACCCGGGCGGCAAGGGCTGGGTGTCGTTGCGGGCCACGGCCGAGGGGCTGGAGCAGACGACGCTGCGGGCGTATCCGTTCGGGCCTTGACCGCGACGATGGCGCTGCTGAGAAGATCCCAGCAGCGCCGGACCCGGTCACGCCACGTGCGCGTCGGCCGCGTCGAGGGCGTCGTCGATCGCGTCGATGCCCTGCAGCAGCTCTTCCTCGGTGACGACCAGCGGCGGCACCACGTGCAGCCGGTTGAAGTGCGTGAACGGCCACACGCCGCGGGCCTTGCAGGCGGCGACGACGTCGGCCATCGGCTTGGCCGCGGCGCCGGACGCGTTGTAGGGCACCAGCATCTCGCGGGTGTCGCGGTCGCGGACCAGCTCGATCGCCCAGAACAGGCCCAGGCCGCGCACCTCCCCGACCGACGGGTGCCGGTCGCGCAGCTTCTCCAGCCGCGGCGCGACGACCCGCTCGCCGAGGTCCTTGACCCGCTCGGGGATCCGCTCGTCGCGCATCACCTCGATGGTCGCGACGGCCGCCGCGCAGGCCAGGGGGTGGCCCGAGTACGTGAGGCCGCCGGGGAACGGGCGCTCCGCGAACGTGTCGTACACCTTGTCGCCGAGCACGACCCCGCCCAGCGGGACGTAACCGGAGTTGACGCCCTTCGCGAACGTGATCAGGTCCGGCACCACACCCCACCGGTCGACGGCGAACCACTCACCGCACCGGCCGAACCCGCTCATCACCTCGTCGCAGATCAGCAGCGCCCCGTGCCGGTCGCACAGCTCGCGGACCCCGGTGAGGTACCCGGGCGGCGGCACGAGGATCCCGTTGGTCCCGACGACCGTCTCCAGCACGACGGCGGCGATCGTGCCCGGCCCCTCGAACATGAACACCTCCTCGAGGTGCTGCAGGGCGCGCTGGGTCTCCTGCTCCGGGCTGTCCGCGTGGAAGGAGGAGCGGTAGGGGTACGGGCCGAAGAAACGCACGACGCCCGGCATCGCGGGCTCGTTGGCCCAGCGGCGCGGATCGCCGGTGAGCGTGATCGATCCGGTGGTCGCGCCGTGGTACGACCGGTACGCGGCCAGGATCTTGTGCCGGCCGGTCGTCAGCCGCGCCATCTTGACGGCGTGTTCGTTGGCCTCGGTGCCGCCGTTGGTGAAGAACACGTGCGACAGGTCCCCGGGCGCCACCTCCGCGATGAGCCGCGCGGCCTCGCTGCGCGCCGGGTTGGCGAAGCTCGGCGCGACCGTGCACAGCAGCGCCGCCTGCTCCTGGATCGCGGCGACGACCCGCGGGTGCTGATGCCCGAGGTTCAGGTTCACCAGCTGTGAGGAGAAGTCGAGGTACCTGGTGCCGGCGGCGTCCCAGAACGTGCTGCCGAGGCCGCCGGTGACGACGACCGGGTCCAGCGCCCGCTGCGCCGACCAGGAGTGGAAGACGTGCGCGCGGTCGTCACGGTAGGCGTCCGCGTCGGAGATGTGTCCGGTCATGAGCCGACGCTAATCGCACACGTCCGGCCGTACAATAGCTTCATCGTTACAGGTTGTTACGGGTCCTATGCTGAGGACCATGCAGATCACCTCGACCGCTGAACTGGAGGACCTGCTCGGGTCGCCGATGCCCCGGGCCGCGAGCAAGGAACGCAGCACCCTGGCACAGACCGACCGGGACTGGCTGGCGCTGTCGCCGTTCGTCCTCGTCGGCACCTCCGACGCCGACGGCAACTGCGACGTCTCCCCGAAGGGCGACCCGCCCGGCTTCACCCACGTCATCGACGAGCGGACCATCGCCCTGCCGGAGCGCCCCGGCAACCGGCGCGCCGACAGCTTCCACAACATCCTCGCCAACCCTCACGTCGGCCTGATCTTCCTGATCCCGGGCCGCCGCGAGACGCTGCGCATCAACGGCCGCGCCCGCCTGCTCACCGACGCCCCGTGGTTCTCCTCGATGGTCGTCGAGGGCCACCGGCCGATCCTCGCCCTCGTCGTCGACATCGACACCATCTTCTTCCACTGCCAGAAGGCCTTCATGCGCTCCAACCTGTGGAAGCCCGAGACCTGGACCCCCGAGGACCTGCCGTCCCACGCGAAGCTCATCAAGAGCGTCCTGAACACCAACGAGTCGCTCGAGCAGCTCGAGGAGTACTACGCCGAGGACCGCTACAGCCGCGGCCTCTACACCTCCTGACCCTTCCCCGCCCCCGCGAACAGTTCGGTGAGGTCCGGGTACAGCTTCTCCAGCCGCCCGGCCTCACCGAACCCCGCAGGCCACCGCGCGCCGGGAATCCCGCGCGGCCTGCGCTCGAACGCGTCCGGAAGCTCCACGAGCGCCGCGTACGTCGGATGCAGCTTGGCGAGGACGAGCTCGAACGCGGCCTCACCCACGCCGAGCAGCTCCTCCGCGTGCGGATAGTCCTCGTCCGACCAGCGCTCACCCCGCATGCCCGCCAGCCGCCGCACCTGCGGATGCTCGGCCAGCAGGTCAGGATCGTCCAGCACCCACTCGAACATCTCCCGCCCCAGCGCCACCACCCCCGGCCGGAAGCAGTAGAAGTTGTCCTCCGACACCTCGGCCCCGGTGATGATCTGGGCCGCCTCCCACAGCTCGCAGGTGAGCAACTGGTCGCACTTCTCCACCATCATCGTGTGGAACCGCACGATCTCCGCGACCGGCAACCGCGCCAGCCGCGCCTCCAGCGCCCGGAACCGCCGTTCCCCGGCCGACTCGACCGCCTGCCAGAACGTCTCCTCATCCACCGCCCCATGATCCAGCAGCCCTCGACACAAACCCGCTGGTGTCGGTCGATCATGGTCGCGATACTGCGCGGATGAGCAGATTTACCGAGGTCATCGTGCTGGCGAAGGAAGCGGAGCAGGTGATGGAGCCGCTCACGCTGCCCGACCCGCAGCGGGGCTGGCACCAGTGCTTCGGTCGCGTCGACGAGAACCAGTTCTACGGCACGAACTTCGGCTCGTCCGAGTGCTACGCCTGGGTCATCCAGTTCCAGCGCCAGACCTGGGCGGGGTTGCTGCCGCTCCTCGAGTCGCTGCCCTGGCCGCGGCCGGAGTCGGTGCAGGTGCTCATCCGCGACGAGGAGGACGACTGTTTCGGCCTGTGGATGCTGTACGACGGCAAGCTGGCCGAGGTGCCGCTGCCTCACACGGACCGCTACAACAACGGCCGCACCATCACGGGCGTCCTGTCCCGCACCGACCGGACATGACCCCCTGCGGACTCGTATACGGCCGCGGTCAGGTGGTGGCGTCGTGCATGGACTTGGTGAAGATGGACTCGGCGTCGGCGTGTTCTTCGCTCTGGGGGCCGTTGCGCACCTCGACGAGGGTGCCGTCGTGGAGGGTGAGCTGCCAGTGGAAGCGGAGCTTGGTGGTGCGGACGGCGGCGGTGATCTCCTCGTACGGGATGAAGCGCGCGCCGGGGGTGGTGGCGAGTTCGCGGGGGTTGCCGTCGGCGAGCCAGCGGCGCATCCGGTAGCGGGCCATGCCCGTCTTGTACCGCGGCATCCCCGGCATCACGAGCAGCCCGTGGCTGAGGATGAGCAGGTCCGCGCGGGAGCCGTCGACGATGGCGGTGGTGATGCCGGCGAGGATGCCGGCGTGCTCGGTGCCGACGCGCTGGCGGACGTGGCGGGCGGTGGTGACGTCGACGCCGCGGGCGTGCAGCTGCCGGCGGGCGAGGGCCACGGTCGCCGGGTCGCAGGCGAGGCCGGCGGGCTGGGAGAGGTCGAGGCGGGCGCCGGAGAGGTCGACCAGGAAGGCGGACGCGGTCCAGGACACCTGCCAGCGGGCCACGCCGGAGCGGACGGCGGCGAGGCGGAGCAGGGTCTCCAGCGGCGCGGCGAAGCGGGTACGGGCCTCGCGGCGGGTCGCGTCGGGGAAGAGCGGGCCGGCGAGGTCGTCGAGGCGGCCGGCGGCGACGAGGTCCAGGACGGCGCCGACGTCGGGGACGGGCCGGCCGACGGCGCGGCTGAACGCGCGGAGCATCGTGTCGGACTGCTCCTGCAGGTCGGAGGTCTGCACGGCGGCGCGGAACTCGTCCCAGGGCAGGACCATGGCGGCCGGCAGCGCCACGGCCTGCAGGGCGCGGCCGGCGGCGGCCAGGTCCGCGACGAGGACGGCGGCGGGTCCGGCGGCGGCGGCGGGTCCGGCGGCGGCGGCGGGTCCGGCGGCGGCGGCGAAGGAGGACTCCGGCGCCGCCATGACGGCCTCGACGCGGGCGGCCAGCGGCGGGTGGGTGTCCCAGCGGTCGTGCGGGCGCGCCGCCGTGACGAGCCGGGCGCGCACCGCCGAGACCTCCTCCGCGCGGGCGCGCAGCAGCGGCGGGAAGCCGCCGAACACGTCGTCGGGCAGGTAGCCGGCGTCCAGGCCGGGGCGCACGACGGTGCCGAGATAGAAGCCGAACACCTGGTCCAGGACCTCGACCTCGCGCAGGGCGCTCGCCGCCGGCAGCCGGCCCGCCACCCGTACCGCGGCGAGATCCGCCTCGAGCTCCTGGCGGCGGCTGACGGCGTTGTGCACGAGCAGGAACAGCGCGGCGTAGGCGCGGAAGACCCAGCCGGCGACGTTGGACGTGCCGAGGTGGCCGATGGTGCGGGCGAGGGCGAGGCGGCCGCGGTACGAGATGCCGGCGAACCTCGTGTGGCTGCCGGAGTAGTGGCCGAGCTCGTGCGCGAGGACGAACCGCAGCTGCGCGACGGTCAGCGTCTGCAGCAGCGGCATCCCCACGTACAGGTGGCGGCGCCCGCCGATCAGCCCCATCAGGTGGGCCCGTTCGCTGACGGCGGCGTTGACCTCCGGCACCAGGTGGATCTCGTCTGGGGCGCGGGTGCCGACCGCCGCGGCCAGCTCGCGCACCGTCTGCCACAGCCCGGGCGCGTCGTGCGGGGTGAGCGGGATGCCCTGCGGGCCCGCGCCGTCGGCGCGCAGCGCCTTCCAACTGCCGTAGCCGACGGCCCACACGTTCGCGACGAACACCGCCACGCCGAGCTTCACGCCGATGAAGCCGGTGGTGACGCTCGCCACCCAGATCGCGAGGGCAAGCCCGGCCGCGAACTGTACGAGAGCGAGGACGTAGAAGCCGGCCAGCATGATCAGCGACAGGAAGGCGCGGACGGCGACGGTCATCGTCAGGCCGTGCTGTCTCTGGCGCGCGCCGTCGACCGGGCCCTGGTGAACGCGACGTCGGGGGTCGCGAGGTACGACCAGGGCCAGCGCGTCACCCGGTCGCCGAGCACGTCGAAGCGCTCGGCGGCGGCGGGCCGGTCGCCGTTGAGCGTGAACGCCATCGCGAACGCGTTGTCGCCGGCGGCCCAGCCGGGGCGCCGCTCGTAGCGGTTGTGCCGCACGGAGCGGTCCGCGGCGAGGCGCAGCCGCTCGCCGACCTCGGGGCTGTGCATGTACTCGCCGTCCTCGCCCTCGGGCAGGTCCAGCCAGTGCTCGATGTGCGCGTCGGCGACCAGGACCCCGAGCGGCGAGCCGGGCGGTGCGGCGGCGGCCGCGGACTCGGCGAAGTCGTGCATCAGCTCGTGCGAGCCGCTCCACTTGCGACACAGCTGCTGCAGCATGTGCGAGTGGGCGTCGCGGTGCCACGGGTGCCGGCGGACCGCCTCGTCGAACCGGCGGCGGGTCTCGTCGAGGCCGAGCTGCCTGGCCCGGCCGAGTGTGACGAGCCCCACCCAGGGCGTCGGGTCGTCGGCGTCGAGCTCGGTCGCGTCGTCGAGGCAGTCCTCGGCGAGCTTCAGCCGGCGGAAGAACACCTTGAACGCGTCCTCGCTGACCGTCGAGGCGCTGCCGTTGCCGCGGGCCTGCCACGCCCAGTCGATCGCGTGCAGCCCCTTGACGGTGAGCGGGGTCGCCTTGCCGGGCACCGCGGCGATCCACTCGTCGATCCACGCACCGTCGCCGGCGTGCTCGCCGAGGACGCGGCAGTAGAAGTACCGGTCGTCGGGGTGTTCGACATCACGCAGCGTCTCCGCCGCCGCCTGCCAGTCGCCGCGCTTCGCGGCCGCGATGAGCCGGGTCGCCTCAGGGTCGCCCTGTGCCGGGTCGATGTCCAGGTGTTCGATCCTGTCTGCGGCTCTTCGCCGGAATGGCCACATCGAACCTGTTCCTCCCCGTGACGGTCAACGGCCCAGAACTATAGGGTCCGCCGTCCACGGCTGCTATCGGCCCCGCGACGGTAGGGCTAGGCCCACTGTTTCCGGGCCGGGGCGCCGCGAGAATGGCGACATGAGGGTGAAGGCGTTCGTGCGGGCCGGGGCCGTCGCGATCGGGCGGGTCGCGCTGCTCGGGCTGCTGTCGCCGCCGGTGAAGCTGGTGCTGCTCATCCTGTCCGTGGTGTCGCTGGCGCTCAGCGTGATCGGGCTGGGGCTCGTGCTGGCGCCGCTGGTGGCGATGCTCGTGCGGGCGTACGCCGACCTGCACCGGCGGGCGGCACGCGACTGGTCGTGGGTCGACATCCCCCGGCCGTACCGGCCGCTGCCCGCGGGCGCGTTCGTCGGGACCCCGCGCCGGTGGTGGTGGCTGGTCCGCGACCCGGCGACGTGGCGGGACCTGCTGTGGCTCCTGGCGGGCGCCCCCGTGGGGCTGCTGCTGGGTCTCGCCGGTCCGGTGCTGCTGGTGTACGGCCTGGAGGGGCTCCTCGGGGTGGCGATCATCATCGACGCCGCGACCGGCCGGTACGGCTACGGCGTCACCTGGCCGATCTCCGACACCCTCGACGTCGTCAGCGTCCCGCCGCAGGGTGCGCTCGTCACCGCCGGCGCCCTGTACGCGGGACCGTGGCTGCTGTGGACGCTGGCGCACTTCGACCGGCTGCTGCTCGCCCCGACCCGCGGCGCCGCGCTCGCCACGCTCGCCGAGCGGGTCGACCGGCTCACCGAGACCCGCACCCACGTCGTCGACGCGCAGGCCGCGGAGCTGCGCCGGATCGAGCGGGACCTGCACGACGGCGCGCAGGCGCGGATCGTGTCGCTGTCGATGAGCCTCGGGATGGCCGAGGACCTCGTCGCCCGCGACCCGGCCGCCGCGCAGGCGCTCATCGCCGAGGCGCGGGAGGCGAGCGGGCTGGCGCTCGCGGAGCTGCGGCACCTGGTGCGCGGCATCCACCCGCCGGTCCTCGCCGAACGCGGCCTCGACGGCGGCGTGCGGGCCCTCGCCCTGACGCTGCCCCTGCCGGTGACCGTCACCGTCGACCTGGCCGGCCGCCCCGACGCGCCGGTGGAGTCCGCGGCGTACTTCGCGGTCGCCGAGGCCCTCACCAACGTCGTCAAGCACGCGCACGCGTCGGCGGCCTGGGTATCGTTGACCCACCTCGGCGGCGCGCTGCACATCACCGTCGGCGACGACGGTGTCGGCGGCGCCGAGGAGCGAAGCGGCTCCGGGCTGACCGGGGTCGCGCGCCGGCTGGGCGCGTTCGACGGCGTCCTGCGCGTCGACAGCCCGCCCGGTGGCCCGACCGTGCTGACCATGGAGCTGCCGTGCGCGTTGTCATCGCCGAGGACCTCGCCCTCCTCCGCGACGGGCTGATCCGGCTGCTCAGCTCGTACGGCTTCACGGTCGCCGCGGCCGTCGACACCGGCGAGGCGCTGCACGAGGCGCTGCTGGAGCACCGGCCCGACGTGGCCGTCGTCGACGTGCGGCTGCCGCCGACCTTCACCGACGAGGGCCTGCGCGCGGCGATCGCCGCCCGGGCCGCGGTGCCGGGCCTACCGGTGCTGGTGCTGTCGCAGCACGTGGAGCAGCTGTACGCGCGGGAGCTGCTCTCCGACCGCCGCGGCGGCGTCGGCTACCTGCTGAAGGACCGGGTCGCGACCGTCGGCGAGTTCGTCGACGCGGTCCGCCGGGTCGCCGGCGGCGGCACCGCCATGGACCCGGAGGTCGTGTCCCAGCTGCTGGCCCGCAGCACCCCGACCGCGGCCCTCACCCCGCGCGAGCGCGAGGTGCTCGGCCTGATGGCGGAGGGCCGCTCCAACGCCGCGATCGCGTCCCGGCTCTTCGTCACCGACAAGGCCGTCGGCAAGCACATCAACAACATCTTCGCCAAGCTCGGCCTGCCCCAGTCGGAGGACGACAACCGCCGCGTCCTCGCGGTCCTCGCCTACCTCAACGCGTAGTGCGATCGGGCGCTCGACAACGGGTGATGGGCGGCGCGGCCTGCCCTGATTCGGCGTACATTCACGCTGAGCGACGGGAGGTGACGCGATCGGAGATCGATTAGGAACGCTCCTGTACCGTGCCAAGAAGACGGCCGCGCGGCACCGCCCCCCGTCCGTGACGGTCAACCGGCGGGCCGCGTCAACCGGCGGCCGCGTCAACCAGCGGCCGCCGGGGTAACGGACGCGGCATGGGTGCGGTGGTGGTCGGGCAGCTGGCCCGCGATCTCGTGATGGTCATGGAACGCCTGCCGGACGTGCACGCGTCGGGGGCGGTCCGGCAGCGGCTCGAGCAGCTCGGCGGGAAGGGCGCCAACCAGGCCGTCGGCCTGTCGCAGCTCGGCGTCGCGACGGCGCTCGTCGCGGTGGCCGGCGACGACCCGGTCGGCGACGCGCTGCTGGCCAGGGCCGCGCTCGACGGCATCGACGTGACGCACGTGGTGCGGCGGCCGGGCACGGCGACCGGGCTGATCGTCGAGGCCCTGGAGGACGGCGGCCGGTGGCGCTACCTGGAGCACCTGCCGCAGGGTGTCCTGCTGACCGAGGCGGACGTGCGGGCCGCCGAAGACGTGCTGCGCGCCGCCGGCGCGGTGCTCGTGCAGCTGCAGCAGCCCCTCGACGCGGTCCGTGCCGCCGTGGAACTTTCAGGCGGGCTGACCGTCCTCGACGGTGCCGTCACCGACCGGTCGCTCCTGCACGGCGCCGACGTCCTGCGCGCCGACGCGCACGAGGCGGAGCTGCTGCTGGGGGTGCCGGCGCGGGAGAAGGACGTCCTGGCGGCGGCGCCGGCGCTGCTGGACGCCGGGCTGCGGCTGCTCGCGTTCGCGCTCGCGGACGGCGGTGACCTGTTCGTGTGGCGCGACGGCCACGAGCGGGCCCCCCACGCGGCCGGCAACGCCGTCGACACGACCGGCGACGGCCACGAGCTGGTCCCCCACGCGGCCGGCGAGGCCGTCGACACGACCGGCGGCGGCGACGCGCTCACGGCCGCCCTGACCGCCGCGCTGCTGGACGGGGCGACGCCCCGGGAGGCGGCGCGGGAAGCGGTGGCGGCCGCCGGGCGCGTCGTCACGCACGCCGGCGGCCGCCCGGGACTCACGCCCCGCCGGCGGTCAGCGTGACCGTCTGCGGGGTGAACGAGGTGCCGAGGACGTCGACGCCGGCGGCCTTGGCCGCGTCGATCGCCTTCTGCATGTAGTCGTTGGTGTAGGCCAGGCCTTCGGGCTTCTTCTTCAGGACGGTGTCGCCGACCTGGTTCTTCGTCGTCATCGAGATGTCGACGGTCTGGTTCCAGGCGGCCTCGTCGACGAGCCCGACGCCCTTCGCGGCGGGCCAGACGAGCTTGTTGACCTCGTTCATCTGCCACAGCTGGTGGCTCTTGCCGAGCTTGGAGCCCTTCGCGACGACCATGTCGCGGCACTCCTCCGGCTTGTCGCGGCAGTACGCCCAGCCCTTGATGGTCGCGGTGAGGAACTTGACCGTCTGGTCCTGGTACGCCTTGTCCTTGAGCTTGTCGGTGTTGGCCCAGACGGCGTCCTGCAGCATCGAGGTGCCGACGGTCTTCCAGTCGATGATGGAGAAGTCCGAAGCCTGGTACAGCGCGCCGGTCGCCGGGTTGGTGGCCTCGAGCAGCTGCGCGTACTCGTTGTAGGACATGGCCTGCGCAACGTCGATCTCCTTCTTCAGCAGCGCCTGCATGTCGAACTGCTGCTGCACGAGGGTGACGTCCTTGCCGGGGTCGAGGCCGGCCTTCGTCATGCCGGCGAAGAGCTCGAACTCGTTGCCGAAGCCCCAGTTGCCGACCTTCTTGCCCTTGAAGTCGCCCGGGGACTTGATGCCGCTGCTGGCGAACGCGACCTGGTAGGTGCCGGAGCGGGCGAAGATCTGCCCGACGTCGGTGATGCCGGCGCCCTGCTCACGCGAGGCGAGGGCCTTCGGCACCCAGGCGACGGCGTAGTCGGCCTTGCCGGTCGCGAGGACCGTCTGTGGCACGATGTCGACGCCGCCCTCGATGAGCTGCACGTCGAGGCCCTGCTCCTTGTAGAAGCCCTTGTCGGCGGCGGCGATGTAGCCGGCGAACTGGGCCTGGAAGAACCACTGCAGCTGCAGCTTCACGGTGGTGACGCCGCCGCTGCCGGTGGTGGTCGTCGTCGGTGTGTCGGCGGTGCCGCAGCCGGCGAGCGCGAGGCTCGCGACGGCGGCGCCGGTGATGAGGGACCTGATCCGCATGGGCGCTCCTCGAAAAAACTACGAACGAACTACGAACGGGCCTTCCAGGGCATTGCGAGACGCTCCAGGAGGAGCGTGGTCAGGTAGAAGACGAGGCCGAGGGCGCAGGCGCCGACCACGAACGCCCACGCTCGGGGATACGCGGTGAACGCGGCGGCGGAGGTGATCCGCGCCCCCAGCCCGTCCTGCAGGCCGCCGAAGTACTCGGCGACGACCGCGGCGATGACGGCGAGGGAGGACGCCTGCCGCAGTCCGGTGAACACGTAGGGCAGCGCGCCGGGCAGGCGCACGAGCCGGGCGAACGTCCAGCCGCCCGCCGCGTAGCTGGCCATCAGCTCGCGGTGGGTGGGGTCGACCTCCCGCAGCCCGCGCAGCGTGTTGATGAAGACCGGGAAGAACACGATGATCCCGGCGACGACCCGCCGCGGCAGGCTGCTGGTGGAGTCGAACATGTTGTTGAGGATCGGGGCGAGGGCGATGATCGGCAGCGCGTTGACGACCGCCGCGTACGGCACGGCGACGTCGCTGAGCAGCTTCGACCGGCTGGTGGCGAGCGCGGCGAGGATCGCGACGGCGGTGCCGCCGACGAGCCCGACGAGGGCGTTGGCGCCGCTGGCGAGCGCGGCGTCGAGCACGTTGCCGCGCTGCTCCACCAGCTGCGCCCAGATCGCCGACGGCGCCGGCAGGATGAACGGCGCGATCCGTCCGGCCGTGACGACGACCTCCCAGAGCACGATCGCGACGACGCCGACCAGCACCGGGGGCAGGACCGATCGGAGGTATCTCATGCCCGCAGCGCCTTCCGGACCGCGGTGACGTGCTCGAAGTAGGCCGGGGACTGCCGGGCCGCCTCGTCGCGGGCCGGCAGGTCGATGTCGACGGTCGCGGTGATCCGGCCGGGCCGGGCGGACATGACGACGACCTTGCCGGACAGGAACACCGCCTCGGAGATCGAGTGCGTGACGAAGACCGTGCTGGTGCCGGTCTTGGCACAGATCTGCAGCAGCTCGCCCTGCAGCCGCTCCCTCGTCATCTCATCGAGGGCGCCGAAGGGCTCGTCCATGAGCAGCAGCGGCGGGTGTACCGCCAGGGCCCGCGCGATCGCGACCCGCTGCTGCATGCCGCCGGACAGCTGAGCCGGGTAGTGCCCGGCGAAGTCGGCGAGGCCGACGAGCGCGAGCATCTCCTCGGCCCGCTGCCGGCGTTCCGCCTTGGGCACCTTGCGCAGTTCGAGGGGGAGCTCGACGTTGCGCCGCACGGTGCGCCACTCGAAGAGGCCGGCCTGCTGGAAGGCGATGCCGTACTCCTGGTCGCGGCGGGCCTGCGCGGCCGGTTTCCCTGCGACGGTGACGGTGCCCGCGGTAGGCTCGATGAGGTCGGCGATGAGCCGCAGGAGGGTGCTCTTGCCGCACCCGGACGGCCCGATCAGCGACACGAACTGTCCACTGTCGACGGTCAGGTCCACGTCGGACAGCGCGGTCACCTCGTCGGGGCGACCCGCGTTGAACACCTTGCTGACACCAGCGATCGAGACAGCGCTCATACGACGTTCACCTCGACCCTACGCCTGTGCCGCATGAGGGGAAGCTCGAGCAGGCTGACGGTGCCGGCGACGACGAGGCCGAGGACGGCGGCGCCGAGCATGGCGGTGTAGACCTTCGCGGGGTCAGAGGTGGCCTCCCTGGAGTACTCGATGACGAGCCGGCCGATCCCGCCGCGGGTGCCGGTGGAGATCTCGCCGACGACCGCGCCGACGACCGCGGCCGCACCGGCGAGGCGCAGCGCGGGGAACAGGAACGGCAGCGCGGCGGGCAGCCGCAGCTTCAGGTACGTGCGCCACCAGCCGGCGGCGTAGGAGCGCATCAGCTCCACGCCCGACGCCGACGGGGACTGCAGGCCGCGCAGCAGTCCGACGGCGACGGGGAAGAACGCGAGGTAGGAGGCGATGACGGCGACCGTCATCCAGTCCTGCCACGGGTACGGGCCGAACGACAGGGCGCCGCTCCAGCCCGCGACGAGCGGCGCGAGCGCCACCAGGGGCACGGTCTGCGACAGCACCACGTAGGGCAGCAGGCCCCGCTCCACGACCCGGAACCGTTGCATCAGCGTGGCGAGGACGAAGCCGATCGCCGTACCGGCGAGAAAACCGACGGCGGTGACACCCAGCGTGAACAGGCAGGCGTCGGCGACGACCTGCCACACGGGACGGCCGCCGGTCAGCTCCGGCCGCCCCAGCCGCTGCGCGACCGTCCACAGGTGCGGCATCGACAGGTCGTCGGCGCGGGGCAGCACCTTCACGCCGAGGACCGCGGTGCCCTCGGGGTCGCCGACCGCCTTGTACCCCTCCCACAACAGGGCGAAGACGACCAGCCCCCCGAGAGCACCGAGGACCTTCTTCATGACAGCGCCGGGATGATCTGCTCGCCGTAGGCGCGCAGCGTCGATTCCTTCGCGTCGTGCTGCAGGTACACGGCGAACTGGTCGACGCCGAGTTCCTTCAGCTCGTTGAGCCGTTGCAGGTGTTGCTCGACCGGGCCGAGGACGCAGAACCGGTCGATGATCTCGTCGGGCACGAAGTCGGTGTGCGGGTTGCCGGCCCGCCCGTGCTCCGCGTAGTCGTAGCCCTTGCGGCCCTTGATGTAGTCGGTGAGGGCCGTCGGGACCGCGCCGTCGCTGCCGTACCGCTCGACGATGTCGGCGATGTGGTTGCCGACCATACCGCCGAACCACCGGGTCTGGTCCCGCTGGTGTTCGAGGTCGTCGCCCACGTACGCGGGCGCCGCGACGCAGAACTTGATCGCCGCCGGGTCGCGGCCGGCCTTCTCCGCCGCGTCCCGCACCGCCTTGATCATCCAGGCGGCGATGTCGGGGTCGGCGAGCTGCAGGATGTACCCGTCGCCGACCTCGCCGGTGAGCGCGAGGGCCTTCGGCCCGTACGCGGCGACCCACACCTCGAGGCGGCTGTCGGGCGCCCACGCGAACCGCAGGTCCCGGTCGCGCAGGTGCACCTCCCGGCCGTTGCCGAGCTCGCGGATGACCTGCACGCACTCGCGCAGCTCGGCGAGGGTCGTCGGCCGGCTGCCGAGGACCCGCACCGCGGAGTCGCCGCGGCCGATGCCGCAGACGGTGCGGTTGCCGTACATCTCGTTGAGGGTGGCGAACAGCGACGCCGTCACGGTCCAGTCGCGGGTGCCGGGGTTGGTGACCATCGGCCCCACGATCACCCGCTCGGTGTCGGCGAGGATCTTGCTGTAGATGACGAACGGCTCCTGCCACAGCACGTGCGAGTCGAACGTCCACACGTGGCTGAACCCGGCCGCCTCCGCCTGTTTCGCGAGCTCGACCGTTTGCGTCGCAGGCGGGTCACACTGGAGCACCACCCCTACATCCATACGTCACCTCACCTTGGGGAAGCCCAGGTCGACCTCCGACGTGGCCGGGTCGGGCCAGCGGGAGGTGACGACCTTGCTGCGCGTGTAGAACTGGATCCCTTCGGGGCCGTACATGTGCAGGTCGCCGAAGAGCGAGGACTTCCAGCCGCCGAAGCTGTAGTAGGCGACGGGGACCGGGACCGGGACGTTGACGCCGACCATGCCGCAGACGACGTCGTACTGGAACTGCCGGGCGGCGCCGCCGTCGCGGGTGAAGATGGCGGTGCCGTTGCCGTACTCGTTGTCGTTGACGAGCTTCAGGGCCTCGTCGTAGGAGTCCACGCGGACCACGGACAGGACCGGGCCGAAGATCTCGTCGGTGTACAGCGGGGAGTCGGTGCTGACCTTGTCCACCAGTGACGCGCCGAGGAAGAACCCGGGGCCGCTGCTGACCGGGGCGTCGCGGCCGTCGACGACGACCTCGGCCGTCCCGGGCTCGCTCAGGTAGCCGGCGACCTTGTCGCGGTGTTCGCGGGTGATGAGCGGGCCCATCTCCGCGGCCGGGTCGCTGGCCGGGCCGACCGCGATCCGGCCGATCCGTTCGCTGATCGCGTGCACCAGCGGGTCGGCGACGGCACCGACGGCGACGACGACGGAGATCGCCATGCACCGCTCCCCCGCCGAGCCGTACCCGGCGGACACCGCGGCATCGGCGGCGGAGTTCACATCCGCGTCGGGCAGGACGACCATGTGGTTCTTCGCGCCGCCGAGCGCCTGGACCCGCTTGCCGGCCCTGGTGCCGGCCTCGTAGACGGCCTTGGCGATCGGGGTGGAGCCGACGAAGCTCAGCGCCTGCACGTCGGGGTGGGCCAGGAGGGTCTCGACGGCTTCCCGGTCGCCCTGCACGACGTTGAACACGCCGTCGGGCAGCCCGGCCTGGCGGAGCAGGTCGGCGAGGAGCAGCGAGACGGACGGGTCCTTCTCGCTCGGCTTGAGCACGAACGTGTTGCCGCAGACGAGCGCGTTGGCGAACATCCACATCGGGACCATCGCCGGGAAGTTGAACGGGGTGATGCCGGCGACCACCCCGAGGGGCTGGCGGATCGAGTACACGTCGACGCCGTTGGACGCCTGCTCGCTGTAGCCGCCCTTGAGCAGGTGCGGGGCGCCGGTGGCGAACTCGACGTTCTCCAGCCCGCGGGCCACCTCGCCGGCGGCGTCGGCGACGGTCTTGCCGTGCTCGGCGCTGACGAGCGCCGCGATCTCCTTGCGGTTGGCGTCCACCAGCTCACGGAAGCGGAACATGACCTCGGCGCGCCGGGACAGCGACGCCGCCCGCCACGCCGGGAACGCCTTCAGGGCGCTGGCGACCGCCCTGTCGGTCTCCGCTTTCGTGGCGGCGACGACGTACGCCTGCTGCTCGCCGGTCGCCGGGTCCCAGACCGGCAGCCGGCGGCCGCTGGTGCCTTCCACGGCGGCACCGTCGAGCCAATGCTTGATCTCACGCATGTCTTGTTGCCTCGGTTTCAGATCAGGTAGTCGGAGAGTCCGCGGCGGACGAACTGCCCGTGGCCCTTGCCGCCGTGATACGCGCCGTCGGCGACGATCACGCGGCCGCGGGACATGACGGTGTCGACCTTCCCGGCGATCTCGTAGCCTTCCCAGGCGGAGTGGTCCATGTTCATGTGGTGCGTCTCGACGCCGATGCGGGTGCGGGCCGCCGGGTCGTACAGGACGATGTCGGCGTCGGATCCGGGCGCGATGATGCCCTTGCGGGGGAACAGGCCGAACATGCGCGCGGGGGTGGTCGCGATCGTCTCGACCCAGCGGGCGAGGCTGAGCTTGCCGTCGACGACGCCTTGGTACAGCAGGTCGACGCGGTGCTCGACACTGCCGATGCCGTTGGGGATCTTCGAGAAGTCGCCGATGCCGAGCTCCTTCTGGTCCTTGAAGCAGAAGGGGCAGTGGTCGGTGGACACGACGGACAGGTCGTTGGTGCGCAGCCCCTGCCACAGGTCGGCGCGGTGCGTCTCGTGCTTGCTGCGCAGCGGCGTCGAGCAGACCCACTTGGCGCCCTCGAAGCCGGGCGCGCCGAGCTGGTCCTCCAGCGTCAGGTACAGGTATTGCGGGCACGTCTCGGCGAAGACGTTGCGGCCGAGGTCGCGGGCGGCGGCGACCTGTTCGAGGGCCTTGCTGGCGGACAGGTGCACGATGTAGAGCGGGCAGTCGGCGGCGACCCCGGCGAGCCAGATCGCGCGGCTGGTCGCCTCCGCCTCCAGGGCCTCGGGGCGGGTGAGGCCGTGGTGGATCGGGTCGGTCTCGCCGCGTTCGAGGGCCTGCTTGACCAGGACGTCGATCGCGGGCCCGTTCTCCGCGTGCATCATGATCATGGCGCCGTTGTCGCGGGCCTTCTGCATGGCGCGCAGGATCTGGCCGTCGTCGCTGTAGAAGACGCCGGGGTACGCCATGAACAGCTTGAAGCTGGTGATCCCCTCGTCGGTGACGAGGGTGTCCATGGCCTTGAGCGACTCGTCGTCGACGCCGCCGAGGATCATGTGGAACGCGTAGTCGATGTGGCAGTTGCCCATCGCCTTGCCGTGCCAGGCGGCGAGCCCGTCCTGCACCACCTCGCCGGTGCGCTGCACCGCGAAGTCGATGATGGTGGTCGTGCCGCCCCAGGCGGCGGCGCGGGTGCCGGTGTCGAACGTGTCGCTGGCGAACGTGCCGCCGAACGGCAGCTCCATGTGGGTGTGCGCGTCGACGGCGCCGGGGATGACGTACTTGCCGGTCGCGTCGATCGTCTCGAAGTCGCCCTCGGTCGGCCCCTGCCCGGGAGAGAAGATCGCCGACACCTGCTCGCCGACGACGAGCACGTCGGCGGGGAGCGCACCCGTGGGACCGATCACGGTCCCGCCCTTGATGAGGATCACGGTTTCACCAGGTCCCCGTACGCGTCGGGCCGCCGGTCCCGGTAGAACTGCCATCGGTCCCTGACCTCGGCGAGCAGGCCCATGTCGAGGTCGCGGACGATCAGCTCCGGGTTGTGCGAGTCGCCGACCTCGCCGACGAACTTCCCCTCCGGGTCCACGAAGTACGAGGTGCCGTAGAAGTCGTTCTCGCCCAGGTCCTCAATGCCGGTGCGGTTGATCGCGCCGATGAAGTACTCGTTGGCGACGGCGCTCGCCGGCTGCTCCAGCTGCCACAGGTACGCGGACAGGCCGCGGCTGGTCGCGGACGGGTTGAAGACGATCTGCGCGCCGTTGAGACCGAGCGCCCTCCAGCCCTCCGGGAAGTGCCGGTCGTAGCAGATGTAGACGCCGACCTTGCCGACCGCGGTGTCGAAGACGGGGTAGCCGAGGTTGCCCGGGCGGAAGTAGAACTTCTCCCAGAAGCCCTTCACCTGCGGGATGTGGTTCTTGCGGTACTTGCCGAGATACTTCCCGTCCGCGTCCACCACGGCCGCGGTGTTGTACAGGACGCCGGGCTGCTCCTGCTCGTACATCGGCAGCACCATCACCATGCCCAGCTCGGCGGCGAGGGCCTGGAACCGTTCGGTGGTGGGGCCGGGGATGGACTCGGCGTACTCGTAGTAGGCCTTGTCCTGCACCTGGCAGAAGTAGGGTCCGTAGAACAGCTCCTGGAAGCAGATGACCTTGGCGCCCTGCGCCGCGGCCTGCCTCGCGTACTCCTCGTGTGCCTTGATCATCGACTCTTTGTCGCCCGTCCAGCTCGTCTGGACGATGGCGGCCCGGATCACGTCTGCCATGGCTGCCCCTCTCTGGGCTTCTGCGGCTTCAACAGTGCTGGGCTTTACGTTGACCTTGTCTCGGGTCGGATGCCGTAGGACACTAACGACACAAATCTAGGCGGACAATGGTCCAAGCGTTACAGAATGTTTCGGAGATGTAATTTGCTCGCGCTCATCGCCGGGGCGGTCGACGACCGCAGCGCCCGGGGAATCGCCGCCGCCGTCAGCCGACTGGTGACCGCCGGGACGCTGCCCGCGGGCTCCCGCCTGCCGACCGTGCGGGACGTCGCGCGCGAGCTCGGCATCAGCCCCACCACCGTGTCCGAGGCGTGGCGCAGCCTTGCCCGGGCCGGCGCGATCCAAACCCGGGGCCGCTCCGGCACGTTCGTGGCCACGCCCTCGTTGCCGCGCCAGCGTCTGCGGTACGCGCAGCTCGGCGGCCGCATCGGCGAGCTCGGCCCCTCGGAGCTGCTCCGCGACTTCTCGACCGGCGTGCCCGACTACGACCTGCTGCCGTCGCTCACCGAAGCGCTGCGCCGCATCGGCGACGCCCGCCTGACGACCAGCTACCTCGACGGCGCGGTCCTGCCCTCGCTGGAGGACGTCCTGCGGGCCCGGTGGCCGTTCCCCCCTGACCAGCTCACCGTCGTCGACGGGGCGATGGACGCCCTCGACAGGATCACCGGCACCGTGGTCCGCTTCGGGGACCACGTCCTGGTGGAGAACCCCGCGTTCCCGCCGATGCTGGACCTCCTCGAAGCCGTCGGCGCAACGGTCGTCGGCGTCGCCATCGACGAGCACGGCATGCGCCCCGACGCCCTCGCTCTTGCCTTGACGCAGTGCGAGCCCGTCGCCGTGTACCTGCAGCCGCGCGCCCACAACCCGACCGGCGCGAGCATGACCCAGGCCCGCGCCGACAAGCTCGCCCGCGTCCTGGCCCGCCACCCGGGCGTCACCGTCATCGAGGACGACCACGCCGGCGACATCGCGACCGCTCCCCCGGTCAGCCTCGGCCGCCGCCTGCCCGACCGGACCGTCCACGTGCTCAGCTTCTCCAAGAGCCACGGCCCCGACCTGCGCCTCGCCGCGATCGGCGGCCCCGCCGCCGTGGTCACCGCCGTCGCCGACCGCCGCCTGCTCGGCCCAGGCTGGTCCAGCCGCCTCCTGCAGGCCGTCCTCGTCGAGCTCCTCACCGACCCGTCCACAGTGGACGCCGTGGTCCACGCCCGCGACGAGTACGCCCGCCGCCGCACCGCCCTGCTCGACGCCCTCGACACCCGCGGCGTCACGGCCACCGCCGCCGACGGCATCAACCTCTGGATGGCCGTCGCGAACCAGCAGGTGGCCATGCTCACCCTGGCGGCGCACGGCATCGCGGTCGCCCCCGGCGCCCCCTTCGAGGTGAGCCACCTCGACAGCGACCACGTCCGGATCACGGCCGGCCTGGTCCGCGACGGCTTCGACGACCTCGCCGACATCCTCGCCGAAGCCGCGGGCGCCACAACCCGCGGCAGCGGCCCCCGCACCGCCAACCACCCCCGCGGCTGGCGTTGAGCGCTGTAATACTCCGCGCCTCCCGGCGCGGGGCGGGGGTTCCCACCCGCGGCCCCCATGCTCGCTGCGCTCGCACGGCCTGCGCTGGCGCGCGCCCGCTTCTGCGCATGCGCGGCATCCGGTGGTCGCCCTGGCCAGGAGCGCCCACCCGCCACCGCACCCCCGGCCACACCACCATGCGGCGGCCCTCCCGCCCTTGTGCCGAACGGCCTGGTTCTGCCGGCATCCGAAGGCCCGGCCGCCGCGGCGGTCCCGGAACCCCGCCTGGCCGGTCACGGCGAACACCGTGGACCCGGGTCACGCCCGCCCGCGACGATCATGCACAACAGGCAGCGGCGAAGCACCACCGCGGCCGTCGTTCACGCCTGCTCTAATGTGCGCATGTTGAGCCTGCCCGAGCCGGGGACGCCGTTCCACCGCCTCGCCCGCACCGAGGCGCACCGGTGGTGGCGGCCGGTCGTGGGCACGCTCATCCTGGCCGTCGCCTGGTTCGGAAGCCTCCCCGCCCTCGCCGTCGCCGTCGACGCGGTCAGCCTCATCGTGCACGAGCCGACCGGCGTGAACGGCGCGTTGAGGTTCAGCCCGACCAGCGCGGCCTGGCTGTCCGTGCTGACCGTCGGCCTGCTCCTGCCGGCGGCGCTGTTGGCCGCCCGCGACGTGCAGAACCGCCCGGTCGGCACGCTCGCGTCGGTGACCGGCCGGGTCCGCCTGGGCTGGCTCGGCGGGTGCCTGCTTGTGGCGGCGGTGACGACGGTCGGGTGGATCGCCGGGGGCGAACTCGTCTACGAGGCGATGGGCGACGGAGACAACGGAACGCCGGTCGGCGCCGGCAAGTTCGGGCGCAACGTCCTGATCTTCCTCGCGCCCACGGTGCTCATGGCCGTCGCCCTGGAGTACGCGTTCCGGGGCTGGCTGCTGCAGGCCGTCGGAGGGTTCAGCAAGAAGCTGTGGCCGGCGATCGCCGTCCAGGCGGTCCTCTACGCCGCCGCATTCGGCACCGACGGGCCGTGGTCGTTCGCGGACTGGCTGGTCACCGGGGCAGTGCTGGGCTGGCTGGCGGTGCGCACCGGCGGCCTGGAGGCGGGCATCGCCCTGATGACGTGCCTCTACCTGACCGGCCTCGGCTACGACGCGCTGTACGGCTGGCTCACCTATTTCGGGCCCTATGACGACCTGGACTGGCAGATCTTCGTGCTGAACCTGGTCGTGAACCTGGTGTACGCCGCGGTCGTCACCCGGCTCGCGCGCCGCCGGGGCATCGTCACCGTCAGCGCGGAGCCGGCCGCGGGGTCGTACACCGTGGGGTCGAACGTCGTGGAGCCGGAGCCGGTCTAAAGCCCGTCTGACGCGGTCACGGCCCGGACCTGTTCGGCGATCGCCAGCTCCTCGTCGGTGGGCACGACGCACACCGTCACGCGGGCGCCGTCCGGGGAGATGATCGGGGCGTGGGCGGCGTTGCGGGCCGGGTCGACCGTGATGCCCCAGATGTCCAGGCCGTCGAGGGCGGCGGCGCGGACCGGGGCGGCATGCTCGCCGACGCCCGCCGTGAACGTGATCGCGTCGAGGCGGCCCAGCACCGCGTGGTAGGCGCCGACGTACTTGCGGATCCGGTGGCAGTACACGTCGAAGGCCAGCGACGCGTCGGGGTCGCCTGACGCGCGCCGGGCAAGGACCGTGCGCATGTCGTTGGCGCCGGACAGGCCCTTCAGGCCGCCGTGGCGCTGGAGCTGGTCCTCGGCCTCGGCGGCGGAGAGGCCGGCGGCGCGGTGCAGGTAGCTCAGGACCGCGGGGTCGACGTCGCCGGAGCGGGTGCCCATCACGAGGCCTTCGAGCGGGGTGAGGCCCATCGACGTCTCGACGCTGCGGCCGCCGCGGATCGCCGTGGCGCTGGCGCCGTTGCCCAGGTGCAGCACGATCATGTTCAGGGCGGCGAGCGGGCGGCCGAGCAGCGACGCGGTACGCCGGGAGACGATGTCGCACGAGGTGCCGTGGAAGCCGTACCGCCGGATCCCGAACCGACGAGCGAGGTCGCGGTCCAGGGCGTAGGTGCGCGCCTCCGCGGGCAGGGAGGCGTGGAACGCCGTGTCGAACACCGCGACGTGCGGGACGCCGGGCAGCGCCGCGCGGGCCGCCTCGATGCCGACGATGCCACCCGGGTTGTGCAGCGGCGCGAGGGGCGTGAGCTCCCGCAGTACCGACAACATCGCGTCGTCGACGAGGGCCGGCTCGGTGAAGGTGGAGCCGCCGTGCACGACCCGGTGCCCGACGGCGACGATGCCGGCGGTGTCCAGGCCGCCGAGGATCTCGCCGAGCGCGGCCGTGTGGTCCGCGACCCCGCCGGGCTCGCCGATCCGCTCGACGACACCGTGGGGTCCGGCGGCCGCGGGGTCGGACAGGTCGACGACACGGAACTTCACCGACGACGAGCCGCTGTTGAGCACGAGGATCATGACAGGCAGACTAGCGGTGTGGCTCGCATCGTGTACCTGGTCGAACACGGACCTGGATCCGGCAAGTCCGCCGTGGCGCTCGGCCTCGCCGAGCTCCTGTCGCGGAAGGTGCCCAGGATCGGGGTGTTCCGCCCGTTCGTCGACGGGACGGCGAAGGACTCGACCCTGGCGCTGCTGTGCGAGCGGTACCACATCGACAGCGACCATCAGGAGCTCTTCGGCGTCACGGCGGCCGAGGCCGCGCAGATGCTGTCCGCGGGCGACGGCGAAGGCCTCGTCGGGCGGATCGTGGAGCGGTTCCGGCCGATCGCCCGCGACCACGACGCCGTCGTCGTCATCGGCAGCGACCTCGACGACGAGCAGTCGCCGAGCCTCGCGCTCAACGCCCGCCTGGCCAACGAGTTCGGCGCGGTCGTGGTCGCCGTCGTCAACGGCGCCGGCCTGGACGCCGACACGGTCGAGTCGGTGGCGCGGCAGGCGTACCACGGGCTGGTCGAGCACGACGCCACCGTCGCCGCGGTCGTGGTGAACAAGTCGTCGGAGAAGCCGCCGGCGCTGCCGGTGCCCTGTTACACGATCCCGAACGTGGCGACGGTCGCGGCGCCGACGGTCGCGGAGGTCGCCGCGTCGCTGGGCGCGACCGTCGTCAGCGCCGGCCCCGCGTCGCTCGAGCGTGACGTGCTCGACTACGTCGTCGGCGCCGCCCAGGTGCCGGCCGTGCTCGACCACCTGACCGCCAACTGCCTGCTGATCACCCCCGGCGACCGGGCCGACCTGCTCGTCGCCGCGGCCGCCGCGCACGCGTCGGGGACGGTGCCGCTCGCCGGGATCGTGCTTACGCTCGGGATCGCGCCCGACCCAGCGGCCCTCGCCCTGTTCGAGCGGCTCAACACCGGTCTCGCCGTGTTGTCGGTACCGGCGGCGAGCTATGACACGATCGCGGCCTCGACGCGGATGGAGCACCGGCTCGGCCCCGCCAACCCGCGGAAGGTGGCGGCGGCGCTCGGGGCGTTCGAGTCGAACGTGGACACGGCGGCCCTCGAGGCGGCCCTCGAACTGACGGCGTCGACGCGCGTGACGCCGCTGATGTTCGAGTACGACCTGATCGACCGCGCGCGGGCCGCGAAGCGGCACCTGGTCCTGCCGGAGGGGACGGAGGAGCGGATCCTGCGGGCGGCGGACATCCTGCTGCGCCGTGGCGTGGCGTCGCTGACGCTGCTGGGTGACCCTTCGGTGATCGCCGCGAAGGCGCGGGACCTCGGTCTGGACATCTCGGACGCGGCCGTGATCGACCCCGCGACCTCCCCGCTCCTGGAGCGCTTTGCCCCGGTTTACGCGGATTTACGGGCACATAAGGGTGTAACGCTGGACCTGGCCCGGGACGTGGTCCGCGACGTCAGCTACTTCGGCACGATGATGGTCCACCTCGGCCTCGCCGACGGCATGGTCTCGGGGGCGACGCACACCACCGCCGCCACGATCCGGCCCGCGTTCGAGATCATCAAGACGGTGCCGGGCCTGAGCGTCGCCTCCAGCGTCTTCTTCATGCTCCTGCCGGATCGTGTGCTGGTGTACGGCGACTGCGCCGTCAACCCGGACCCCGACGCGGAGCAGCTGGCCGACATCGCCCTGTCGTCGGCGTCGACCGCGGCACAGTTCGGCATCGACCCGCGGGTGGCGATGCTGTCGTACTCGACCGGGACGTCCGGCGCCGGAGCCGACGTGACGAAGGTGGCCTCGGCGACCTCGCTCGTCCGCTCCCGCCGCCCCGGCCTTCCGGTCGAGGGGCCCATCCAGTACGACGCCGCGATCGACCCCTCCGTCGCCGCCACCAAGCTCCCGGGCAGCGCCGTCGCCGGCCAGGCGACCGTGTTCGTGTTCCCCGATCTCAACACCGGCAACAACACCTACAAGGCCGTCCAACGCTCCGCCGGCGCCGTCGCCGTCGGCCCCGTCATGCAGGGCCTGCGCAAACCCGTCAACGACCTGTCCCGCGGCGCCACGGTCAAGGACATCGTCAACACCGTCGCCATCACGGCGATCCAGGCCCAGGGTTTTTTGTCATACCCGTCGGGCACGATGGAGGCATGACGGCGAAACTTACCTCGGTGGTGCTCGACTCCCCTGATCCGCATGCGCTCGCCCGGTTCTATTCCGAGCTGCTCGACCTGCCCATCACCCGTGTCGACGGCGACTGGGTCGACATCGGCGACGGCACGACGAAGCTCAGCTTCCAGCACGCCCCCGAGTTCCGCCCGCCGCTGTGGCCCGACCCCAACTTCCCTCAGCAGATCCACCTCGACATCCAGGTCGACGACATCGACGCCGCGGAGTCCAAGGCCCTGCGCATGGGCGCCACCCTGCTCTCGACGAAGGAGGCCGGCTTCCGCGTGTACAGCGACCCGTCGGGCCACCCGTTCTGCCTCTGCTACGACTGACCTTCCGCCACGGCGAGGCCCATCCACCCTCTGCGGTGTTGGAGCGGTCCACCGCGACTCCGCCCGGGGTGTGGTCCTGAGCGGCGGGACACCCGAGCGCGGCCTGCCCGGCCTCCGTCCAGGGCTCCGCGACGTCCACGCCTGCTCCTGGATAGTGCCATGCCGAGGACCCGCTCACGACCGCGCTGCAGTGGACTCCCGCGCTGCCCGCCCAGCTCAGTGCCGGGCCATTCCCGCGCCGCACGTCCGCGCAGTTCCGCCTGTGCGATCTCGCCTGCACCGCCCTGCCTGTGCCGCCCTGCCTGTGCCGCCCTGCCTGTGCCGCCCTGCCTGTGCCGCCCCGCCTGCACCGCCCCGCCTGCACCGCTCGCGCGCGTCGCCTCGCTCGTTTGCCGCGTCTCCTGCCGACGCTCCGCCTGCCTGGCCGGCCGGCATCCTGGATGCCACCCACGTCCACACCTGCATCCGGAAAGCTCCGCCCGGCGACTCTTCCTCTGGCGGCCTCCGCGACCTGCATCCGCCCTGGTCGGGCTCATCCCGAAGACATCTGTAGGGCTACTCCCGCGGCCGACTCATACGCCGTCCCGCTCGCCTACTCCCGCAGCTGACTCTCTACAGCCGCTCGCCCATGCCGCCCGCTCGCTCGCCCCTGCTACCCGCCGGCAATCGGCCTGCGTCATCGACTCCCGGGCGCCAACCACGTCCACACCTGCATCCGGAAACCTCGGCACCCCCTCCACCCGGCAGCCTCTGCGACCTCCACCTGCCCCAGGGCGAACTCATCCCGAAGGCACCCTCAAGGTCACTCCCGCAACCGGCTCCCAGGCCGTCCACCTGCACAACCTGATCCTCGCCGGGCCGCGACACGCCAGAGCACCGTCCGGGCAGATCTCGCGCCGGCCTCCCGCGCCGCCTGCGCACCCACACCGTCAGCCGGCCCGCCCCGCCGCCACCTCGGGCGCGGCCGGTGTCCTGGGCGCCGCGAATGTCGACGCCAGCTTCCCGGCAAGTTCGTCCGGACCACCACTGCCGCGACCTGAACCTGCCCCGGACGGCGACCTGCAGAAGTCGCCCCGGGGCCGCTCCCACAGCCAGGCGCCGCACCGCGTCCGCCCGCAGCGCCGCCCGCCTGTCCTGCCTGCCTGCGTGCCTACGCCACACGGCCGACCGCGCCATCTGACCCGCGTCGCCCGCACTGGCTGCCCGGCCTCGTCGCCGCGCCGGCCGCCCACGCAACCACTCCGCGCTCGCCGGCGCCGCCTGCCCGCATCGCCTCCCGCTGCCGCCCGCCAGCGCATTCACGCCACACGCTCGCCCACGCCAGACCAACCACACCGTCCACACCACGCGCCCGACCGCGCCACACGCCCGGCCACACCGCACGCCCGACCGCGCCACACGCCCGACCGCGCCACACGCCCGACCGCGCCACACGCCCGACCGCGCCGCACGTCCGGCCCCGGCGCCATGCTGCCTGCCGCGTCGCACGTCCGGCCCGTGGCCGTGCGGGCTGCCTGTGTCGTCTGGCCGCTCGGCCCGCTCTCGCTCGCTCCCCGCACCGCCTGGCCGTGCCGCCCGCACACCCACACCGCGCGCTCCCCGCGTCGCCTGGTCGCGCGGGGGGCCTTCGCCGCTCCCGTGGATGCTGGCCGTCTCCCGCCGGACGGTGGCGCCGTCAGGCAGTCGGTGCGGCCAGGGGCCGGTGGTGGGGAGGGCGACGGGCCGGGGCTACGGGTTGACCAGGGGTTTGGTGGGGCAGCCGTGTTGTTGCTGCCACTGCTCAACGTCGGCTACCGGGGACTTCTCGGTGCCGGCTTTCCAGGCGTCGAGGTAGGACCAAGGCCAGATCGCGCCGCGGCGGGTCCACCAGTCGGTGGTCTTCTGGCAGGCCGGGGAGATGCCGAAGTGGATGTGGCAGGCGCTGGCGTCGCCGGTGCGGCCGACCTTGGCCACCGGCTGGCCGGCCTTGACCGGGGTGCCGGCCTCGATGCCCTGGTCGATCGTGGAGAAGTGGGACATGTAGTAGCGGATGCCGTCGCCGCCGAGGATGTTGACGGAGAGGCCGCCGCGGGTGGCGCCGTCGTTGACCTTCGCCTGGTAGGTGTCGGTGCGGGTGACCTCCAGGACCGTGCCGTCGACCGGGGAGACGGCGGTGAGGCCGCAGGCGGCCATGATGTCGCTGGCCGGGTAGTCGTGGTGGGTCCGCGCGTAGGAGGCCTTGCCCTGCACCGGGAACGCGTGCTTGACCGGCTGCCCGGCGGCGGCGCCCGCGGTGGAGCCGGCGCTCGGCGCTGCTGCCTGCGAGGACGACGGACCGGATCCCACCTGGCGGCCGGGTGACTCCGACGCGGCCGGGGTCGGCGGGGCGGTCGAGGGGGCGGGGTCGCCGCCGCAGCCGGCGGCGCCGAGCGCCACCAGCGCGACGACACCGGCGAGCCTGGTGCGCAGCGCGAACATCGTCAGCCACCCTACGCCCCCTCGACAACCACCCGCGTCACGGCGCCCGGCCGTGGCGCTTCGAGCGTTCAGACGGGCGCGGGAAGGATGGCGAGGAGCTGGGTGGGGGGTTCCAGGGCGTCGACGAGGGTGTCGCCCTCGAGCCAGAGGCCGCCGGCGCGGCAGACGAGCGCCGCGGCGGCCTCGACGGGACAGGGCAGGAGGGCGCCGCAGGCGCCGCAGCGGGCCGGGTCGTCCGGGTCGCGTTCGAGGTGGCGCGTCTGGAGTTCCGCGGCGGTGGTGACAAGGACGCTGTCAGGGTCGAGGTGCAACATGTCGATGATCGTGCCGCCGGTACCGGCGACGACAGCGCCACAAAACGGGTGAAAAGCCTGCGGAGGGCGGGTCACCCGGGCAGATCAACGGGAGGGCTGGCCGGTCCCGTCGCACTGGCTCGCGGCGCCGGTGACGCCGTCGGGCTGGTGGGCCGGGGTCGGGGAGCCGGCGTTGACGTGGACGCGCGCGCCGCAGACGGGGCAGCGGCTCATGGCCTCGGAAGACATCTCGCTCACCTCACGCAGACAGGAAGGCCGGACGAGGGAGTGATTCCCCCCGTCCGGCCTCTTGGAACATGTCAGCCGCTGACGAGCGCCAGCATCTGGCTGATCTGCTGCGTGCGGGACAGCTCGATACGCTCCGCGAACTGCTTGACGGTGCTGTTCTGGCCGTTCGCCTTCAGCTGCTGCGCCATCTCGACCGCGTTGTGCTGGTGGGCGATCAGCAGGTTGAGGAACTTGGTCTCGAAGTCGGCGCCGGACGCGTCCCGCAGGGCCTTGATCTCCGCCTCGCCGGTGGCGGGCTGGCCGCCGTGCGCGGCGTGGCTGCTGTGGTCGTCGCTGCCGGTGGCCTGCTCGTTCCAGCCGGTGAGCCAGCCCTTCATGCGGTCGACCTCCTCGGCCTCGACGACGTCGATGGCGCCGGCGAGGTTGACGACGTCCTCGCGGACGCCCTTGGCCTTGCCGAGCTTCAGCATCTCCAGGCCCTGCCGCTGGTGGCCGATCATCATCTGCAGGAACAGCACGTCGTAGGCGTTGTGCGGGCCTTCGGCGACGGCGGCGACGCCCTGCGGCGCGGCCGCGGCACCCCGCTGCGGGCCGCCGGCGGGCTGGTCGACGTCCTTGCAGCCGGTGAGCAGGAGCGCGGCGCCGACCAGCAGCGCGACGGCGGTGCGGAAACGCGTCACGGCGGTCACACCGGCAGCCAGAGCGCGAGCGTGTAGATCGGCTCCCAGCTGTAGATCGCGGTGTGGGCCTGGCGGCACTGGTACTTGCGGCCGTCGTACGTGACGACGTCACCGACGTGGTAGGTGACGTCGGCGGCCCAGGCGGCCCCGCCGGGGGCGGGCGTGGTGGTGGGCGGCTTCGAAGCGGTCGGCTTCGGGGAGGCGGACGCGGTGGGTTTCGGAGAAGAGGTGGCGGTGGCGGTCGGTTTGGGAGTCGCCGTGGGGGTGGAGCCGCCGCCGGAGCCGATCTGCAGGTCGACGCAGTTGTAGAACGCGTTCACCGTGTCGGCGATGTTCCACACCGCGAGGACCGTCTGCCGGCCCGAGTACCCGGCGAGGCTCACCTGGTGCGACACGGTCGCGTTCGGCTGCTTGCCGCCGTCGTTGAACTGCGCGATGCGGGTGTTGCCGATGAAGTAGTCCCACGTGCTGGTGGAGTGCCGGGCGGTCAGGACCCAGTTGAAGGTGACCGAGGTGCCGACCTGCGTGGCGGGCCAGTTGCGGCTGTTGTCGTTGAGCACCGCGAACTCGGGCTTGCCGGCGTTGCAGTTCTTCTGCCCCTTCGGGCCTTCGACGCTCTGCGGCTCGTACTGGATGGGACCGCAGTCGGCGACCTTCTTCTGCGCGCACAGCGCCTGCCGGCTCGGCGGTGAGGATACGTATCCGTGCGCCGAAGCGGGCGAGCCGAACCACAGAGTGCCGGCCGTCGCACCCAGTGCGACCAGCGGATACAGCACGGATCTACGCATCGCCAATTTTCCTTCCACACCTTTGTCGAGCAGGTGCGGAAAAACGTATCGGAGGTGCGCTTAACGAGCCCTTCTGCGATTTGCAAATCCCGCCTAACGCGTATTTATGGCGTCGTTAAGCGAGACGGGGGAGGCGAGGCCGAGGCCGACGGCGGGCGGGTGCGAGGCGACGAGCCAGTCGGCGGCGACCCGCGCGCGGTTCGCCGGCAGGGACAGCAGATGGTAGGCGCGGGTGACGGCCTTGGCGGGCAGGCCGGACAGCGGGACCCGCAGCGGGTTCGCCGCGGCGTCCGGGCCGCCGAGGTCGACCAGGAAGCCGAGGTCGTGGTGCTTGTACCGGCGCCGTTTCCCGATCCCGAAGGAGGCGACCACGTTGCGCGCGGCGAGCGCGCCCTGGCGGACGGCGTGCTGCGCGGTCATCGGGGTCAGCCGGCCGGGCCGGGTCAGGTCGGGCACGGCGGCGGCGTCCCCGCAGGCGAACACGTCCGGGAACCCGGGCACCGTCAGGTACTCGTCGACGACGAGCCGCCCCTGCTCGGTGCGTAGCCCGAGGTCCTCGACGAGCGGGTCCGGCCGCACCCCCACGCACCAGATGAGGGTGCGGGTCGGCACGACCCGCCCGTCGGTGAGCCGGACCCGGTCCGACTCGGCGGCGGCGACGGACGCGCCGGTCAGCACCTCGACGCCGCGGGCGCGCAGCACCCGGTCCGCGGTGCGGGAGAGGCGCGGCGACAGCTCCGGCAGCACCCGCGGCGCGGTGTCCAGCAGCAGCCAGCGCACCGGCACGCCGGCGAGGGACGGCTGGTGGCTGACGATGTCGGCGACGGCGAGCCGGCAGTGCGCGGCGACCTCGGTGCCGGTGTAGCCGGCGCCGACCACGACGAACGTCAGCCTGGCCGCGCACTCCGCCGGGTCGTCGGCGGACGCGGCGAGCTCGACCTGCCGGATCAGGTGGTCGCGCAGGTACAGCGCCTCCGGGATGCCGCGGAAGCCGTGCGCGTGCTCGGCAACGCCGGGGATCGGCAGGAGCTTGTTGACGCTCCCGACCGTGATGACCAGCCGGTCGTACGTGAGCTGCCGGGTCCGCGCGGCGCCGTCCTCGAAGCGGACCGTGCGCCGGTGCGGGTCGACGTGCGTGGCGTTGCCGAGCACGAACCGCACCCCCGGCAGGGCGGCGGGCAGCGACACCGCCACCCGGCGGGGCTCCAGGACGCCGGCCGCCACCTCCGGCAGCAGCGGCAGGTACAGGAAGTAGTCAGTCGGGTTGAGCAGCGTGATCCGCGCCCGCCCGCGGGTCAGCCGGGTCAGCCGCCGGGCCGCATGGAACCCCGCGAACCCGCCGCCGACCACCACGATGTGGGGTGCCATACAAGCCTCCGTCGTGAGCGTCACACCGCGATACCCAGCTCGACCCGGGTCACGCCGGGCGCGCATGATCGCTGGCATGCTCACCGTCGTGCTGCGGACCGCTCAGGTCGCCAGGGTCCTTGCCGCGAGCTTGCTGGGCCGGCTGCCGCTCGGTGCCGCACCCGTCGCGCTGCTGCTGTTCGCCCGCGAGACGCTGTCGATCGGCGCGGCCGGCGCGCTCGTCGGCGTCTACACGGCGGGGGTCGCGGTCGGCGGGCCGGTCCTCGCCCGCGTCGCCGACCGGTTCAGGCAGCCGCCGGTGATGCTGGCCGGCGCGGCCGTGTCGACCGCCGGGTTCGTGCTCCTCGCGTCGGGCGTGCCGCTGTGGGCGGCACTGTTCGCGGTGCTCCTGGCGGGCCTGGGCGCGCCGCCGTTCGAGGCGGGCCTGCGGGTGCTGTGGCGGTCGCTGCTGCCGGAGGAGCAGGTGCCCACCGCGTACACCCTGGACATCGCGGTGCAGGAGCTCATCTTCATCTTCGGTCCGCTGGTCGCCGGCGCGTCCGTCGCGGCCGGCGGTCCCGTCACGGGCCTGTACGTGACCGCGGGCCTGCAGTTGGCCGGGACCGTGTGGTTCGTCACGACGCCCGTGGTGCGCGGGTGGCGCGGTGAGCACGCGGAGCGGCACTGGGCCGGGGCGTTGCGCTCGGGCCGGCTGAGGCTGCTGCTCGTCGCGGTGGTCCTCGTCGGTACGGGTGTCGGCAGCCTCCCCGTCGCGGTGATCGACTACGCGGAGTCGGTCGGCGGCCGTGGCTGGTCGAGCTGGATCCTGGCGGCGCAGGCGACCGGTGCGCTCATCGGCGGGCTCGTCAACACCCGGGTGAAGGTCGACGGGCGGCGGCTGCCGCTGCTCGCCCTGTGTCTCGGCCTCGGGTATGCGCCGCTGCTGCTCACCCCGTCCCAGCCGGTCCTGCTGCTGCTCCTCGCGGTCCTCTCGGGGCTGTTCCTGCCGCCGTTCCTGGCCGCGACGTTCGTCACCGTCGACCGGATCGCGCCGGCTGGCACGGCGGCGGAGGCGTTCGCGTGGGTGGCGACGGCGTTCTCGGTCGGCGCCGCGGCGGGCGCCGCCGTGGACGGCGCGATCCTGGACGCGACGACCGGGCCGCGGATCGGGTTCCTCCTGTCGCCGCTGGTCATCGCGCTCGCCGCGCCGCTGCTGGTGCCCCTGGCCAGAAACCTCCGCACGGGCGGCGACCCGGCACCCGCCGAACACGTTCGGGCGGAGACCCCCTGATTTGTCCGAAATAACCGGAAAATCGGGTTTACTGACTAGTGTCGAAAGCAGCGCGACGGCCACCGGTTGAAATCAACGGGGGACGGGGGACGTCGCGGCAGCGGCGGGTCCGGGGCGGCAATGGCGCCACCCGGACCCGTTCGACGTTTCGCGTACAGTTCCGGGGTGACCCCGCACGACCCCACTCTCGTCTCCGCCCCTGCTCCGAGGGCCGGCCACTCCCCCGCCGACGCTCCGAAGGACACCATGCCCCGCCGTGCCGCCGACGCCCCTGTGGGCGTCCCGGTCGACAGCGAGGGCGTGCCGTTCGGGCCCGGGATCGACCCCGACCGGCTCGCGATCTGCCTCGCCGTCTTCGAGGAGCTCGACGAGCTCCCACCGGACCACCCTGACGTGGTGCGGGTGCGCAGGGCGACGTCACACCTGTACAAGAGCGTCAAACGCCAGCGGCGCAGCGACCGCCGCGCGGCCATCACCGAGAACGACCGCATCGTGACGTCCGCCACCGCGACCGGTGCGCCCGGCCGCATCGACGACGAGACGCAGGGCATCGCCCTGGTCTCACCGACCATCGGCGCGACCGCGGGCCGGCTGCTGCGGCCGAGGTCCTGCTACACCTGCAAGAACCGGTATGTCGACGTCGACGCGTTCTACCACCAGCTCTGCCCGGACTGCGCGCGCCTCAACCGGCAGCGCCGCGACGCCCGCACCGACCTCACCGGCCGGCGGGCGCTGCTGACCGGCGGCCGGGCGAAGATCGGCATGTACATCGCGCTGCGCCTGCTGCGCGACGGCGCCCACACGACGATCACGACCCGGTTCCCGAACGACGCGGTGCGCCGCTTCGCGGCGATGCCCGACAGCGCCGACTGGCTGCACCGGCTGCGGATCATCGGCATCGACCTGCGCGACCCGGCCCAGGTCGTCGCGCTCGCCGACGACGTCGCCGCGCAGGGCCCGCTGGACATCCTCATCAACAACGCCGCGCAGACCGTGAAGCGGGCGCCCGGCTCCTACTCCCACCTCGTCGCGGCGGAGTCCACGCCGGTCGAGCTGGACGGCCCGATGCCGGAGCTGCTGACGTTCCACAAGGCCGACCCGCACGCGGAGCTGACCCTGGAAGCCGGCTCGTCGCCGCTCATCCCGCCGGACGCGCTCACGGCCCTGGCCCTGACGAGCCGCAACACCACCGCGGAGAAGGTCGCCGCGCTGACCGCGATCGACGCCGGCGGGCTCGTGCCGGACCTCGCCTCGATCAACAGCTGGACCCAGCGGGTGCACGAGGTCGACCCCCTCGAGCTGCTCGAGGTGCAGCTGTGCAACGTGACGGCGCCGTTCATCCTCGTCAGCCGGCTGCGCCCGGTCATGGCCGCGGCGCCGGCCCGCCGCAAGTACGTGGTGAACGTGTCCGCCATGGAGGGCCAGTTCAGCCGCCGCTACAAGGGGCCCGGCCACCCGCACACCAACATGGCGAAGGCCGCGCTCAACATGCTGACCCGCACCAGCGCGGAGGAGATGCTGACCGAGGGCATCCTGATGACCGCGGTGGACACCGGCTGGATCACCGACGAGCGTCCGCACCCGACGAAGATGCGCCTGCACGAGGAGGGCTTCCACGCCCCGCTCGACCTCACCGACGGCGCCGCTCGCGTGTACGACCCGATCGTGCGCGGCGAGCAGGGCGAGGACCTCTACGGCTGCTTCCTGAAGGACTACAACCCGTCCGCCTGGTGAGGCGGGCGGGTCGCGGCGGGGGTCGCGGACCGGGTCCGGGTCAGCGCAGCTGGTAGGACAGCGTGAACTTGCCGACCTGGACCTCGTCGCCGTCCTTCAGCGTGGCGCTCTTGACGCGCTCGCCGTTGACATACGTGCCGTTGAGGCTGCCCAGGTCGAGCGTCGAATAGCCGAAGCCGCTCGGGTTGCGGTGAAACTCGACGTGCTTGCGGGAGACCGTGTTGTCGTCCAGGACGATCTGGTTGGCGGCGTCGCGGCCGCAGCGGACGATCTCGCCGTCGAGGGCGAACTCGGCGCCCGCCTCGGCGCCCTTGCGGATCAGCAGGGTCGCGCGGCCCGACGGCAGCTTCTCCATGTGGGCGGTCAGGTCGAGCGGCTGCGTGGCGCCCTCGGGGGCGTCGACGGACGCCTGGGCGAGCAGCTCCTCGCTGGCCACGATCGGCACCCGCCAGTGGCGGGCCAGGCCGATCGCCTCCAGGGGAGCGGCCGGCACGCGGATGCCGTCGCCGAGCACCAGCTGGAACGGGCCCGTGGCCGCGACGACCTCGATCGCCCGCAGCGGGGCGCGCAGCGCGGTCAGCGCCCGCTGGAACAGCTCGGCGCTGACCGGCTCGACCATGTCCCGCGGGCCGCCCTCGACCACGAACTGCAGGTGGCGGCCGGTCTGCTCGTCCTTGAGCAGCACCATCGGACGGCTCTGCCAGGTCTGCGCCCGCACACCAACGACGACGAGCTCACGCATCCCCGGGCCTCCCGTGTCCGACGGTCAGTTTTGACGTGCCGCTAACGGTACCGGTCGGTGGCTTGCTTCAGAAATGCCAGCCCCGTCGCTGCGTCGCCTGCTGGATCCAGTTGTTGACCTCGGCGGGCCAGTTGACCGCCCCGGCCTGCGCGTGCCCGACCTGGAACCGGCTGATCGAGTCGGTGCCCTCCGTGAAGATCCCGCCGCGCTTGTCGAACTCGATGATGACCTGCGTGCCGTGCGGGTCGGTCACGAACGTGACCTCGACCTCGTTGATGCGGCTCGCGTACTGGTGCGCGGCGTAGAACTCGATCTCCTGGTAGAACGGCAGCGTCTGGTGCACGCCGTGGATGTGCCCGCGCTCCAGGTCGGCGGCCTTGAACCGGAAACCGAGCTGCCCGAACGCGTCCAGGATGGCGCCCTGCACCGGCAGCGGGTGCACGTTGATCGCGTCGAGGTCACCCTTGTCGATGGCCCTGGCGACCTCGAGCTCGGTGCGCACGCCCATGGTCATGCCGTGCAGGCGCTGCCCGTACATGTGCGTGATCGGCGTCTCCCAGGGGATCGGCAGCTGGAACGGCACCGCGTGCTGCTGCCCCGGGCCGAGCCGGAACCCACCGGTGAGCTGCTGGCGCTGGAACTCGACCGTCGCGTCGTACTCACTGTCGGCGCCCTCGACCTCGACGCGAGTCTGCAGCGCGACGACGATCCGCTCGACCTCGACCTCGTGGTCTCCACCGGCGAACCGGACCTGACCCTGCACGTACCCGCCGGGCTGCACGTCCGGACCGTCCAGGACGGTGTCGACCGTCGGGCCACCGACACCGAGCGCGCGCTTCAGGCTCTTGAAGACCATTCGCGGAGACTAACACGCAACACTGTAGGGTTGGCTGATGTCCAGACTGCTGCGGATCGGGGAGCTCGCACACCAAGCCGGCGTGTCCACCCGCACGGTGGACTTCTACACCGGGCTCGGGCTGATCGCGCCGGCCGACCGGACCGCGGGCAACTTCCGGCTCTACGACCCGGACTGCGTCGACCGGATCGCCGCGATCAGGGCCCTGGAGGCCAACGGGGTCAGCCTCGCCGACATGGCGGGCGCCCTCGTGCCGGGCAAGGGTGACCTGCCCGGCCAGCTGTCGCAGCTGCAGGTCGACCTCGACACGCTCCGGGAGGCGGCCGCGCACTCCGGCCCGGCCGCCCACCAGCTGCTGCTCGCCCTCACCGCCCGGCTGCAGTCGCTGATCGCCACCGCCATCGAGGTCACGGGCAACCTGCCCCCGATGTAGCCGCCGTCAGGCTCTGATCAGCTCGGCCACCCGTACACCGTGCGCCGCCGCCTGCTCGTGCCCCTTCTTCAGCGACTCGGCGGCCAGCCCACGCAGCGGCGCCATCGCGGGGGTCACGTCGGCGAGGGTCAGCTCGGCCTCGGCGATGTGCAGGTCGAGCCCGAAGACCTCGCCGAGCAGGCGGCGCAGGTAGGGCGTGACGTGGTCCCAGCCCTCCTTGGGTGCGCCCGGCCCGTAACCGCCGCCGCGGCTCAGCGCGAGGACCGCGGGCTTGCCCAGCAGCGGCTGGTCACCGTGCACGCCGAGGCGCGGGTGCAGCACGAGCAGGTCGATCCAGGCCTTGACCTGTGCCGGGAGGTTCCAGTTGTACAGCGGGACCGCGAAGACGAACGCGTCGGCGTCCAGCAGCTCCGTGGCGAGCCGGTCCACCAGGTCGCGGGCCTCGTCGGCGGGGGCCGGAGCGGACGGGTCGACGGCGGCGCGGGCCAGGGAGCTCCACGCGTCGGACGGCAGCGGGTGGGCGCCGAGGTCGCGCCGGGTCACGGTGGCGCCGGGATGCTCGGCCAGCCAGGCACGCTCGGCGGTGTCCGCGAGGGCGCGGCTGACCGATCCGGTGGTGCGGATGCTGGCGTCGAGACGGAACAGATGCATGTTCGGGCTCCCCATCAATGCTTGCGCTTCTGTACAGATAGTCTGCACAGCAGAACATCTTCCCGCAAGAGTGAGTGAGCTGCTTATCATTGCTGCATGACGCAGGCGCCGGAGGTTCGCGACGAGCTCCAGTCGGACCTCGGCTGGGCGCTGGGCGTCATGCTGCGCGCCTACGCGAAGGGCGCCGGGCACGTGATCGCCGGCGTCCCGGGTGGCCCCCGCGGCTACCAGGTCCTCGCGGCCGCCGCCTCCGGCGCCGAGGGCACGCAGCTCGCCCTCGCCAACAAGCTCGGCATCGACCGGACCGTGATGACCTACCTGCTGGACGACCTGGAGCAGGCCGGCCTCATCGAGCGGCGGCCCGACCCCGCCGACCGGCGCGCCCGGCGGATCGTGGCCACCGACGCGGGCCGGGCCACGATGTGTGAGCTGCAGGGCAAGCTCGCGCACGTCGAGTCGCGGGTGCTCAGCGCGCTCGACGAGGCGGAGCGGGAGCTCTTCCGGGCGCTGCTACGCAGGGCCGCGACCCGGGTGGACGAGCACGACCCACTCGCCGACGCGTGCACGGTGGTCGACCAGTTCGCCGCGTCGCCCACCGCTTCGGCCGTCGCCGCATCCACCGCTTCCGCCGGCTCGTCACCCACCGCTTCGCCCGCCGGTTCGGCCGGTGCCTCGCCCGCCGCATCGCCCGGCGCCTCACGCCGGCGCCGGAAGGGTCAGATCTGACAACGTTCCGGTCTCATCAGGGCGTTTGACGTGGTGAGGTCGGCATAATTGGAGCTGACCATCCGGCGAGCAGTGAGGAACCCCCGGTCGCGATGATGCTGCAACGCCGGTATCGGCTCGAGCGGCTGATCGGTGCGGGCTCCACCAGCGAGGTCTGGGAGGGGCACGACGAGCTCCTGCGCCGTCAGGTCGCGGTCCGGCTGCTGCGCGCCGACCGCGCCGGGCTCGCCGCGGAGTTCCTCGCCGAGGGCCACGCCGCCGCGCGCCTCACCCACACAGGAGTCGCCGCCGTCTACGACGTCGGGACCGTCGACCTGCCGTCGCGGGGCGACGTGCCGTATGTGGTCATGGAGTTCATCGACGGCGTCACGATCGCCGACCGGCTCCGCCACGGCCCGCTCACCACCCTCGAGGCGGCCCAGACCGGCGCGGAGGTCGGCGCCGCCCTCGCCCACGCCCACGGCCAGTGGGTCACGCACGGCGCGCTCACCGCCGCGAAGGTCGCCCTCACCGACGTCGGCGCGAAGGTCTTCGGCTTCACCGACCGCCGCGGCGACGACCCGCACGACGTGAGCCTCGACGTGTACGCGCTGGGCGCCCTCCTCGCGTCCGCCCTCGACCCCACCGCGTCCGGCTCCGGCTCTGACGCCGCCGCGCTGGCGGTGCTCATCGAGCGGTGCACGGCCCCCGACCCCGCGCTGCGCCCCAGCAGCGACGAGGCCGCGCTCGGCTTCGCCCGGATCGCCCGCACCAGGGTCGACCTGCCCGCCTGGTACACCATGTCCGCCGCCTCCACCTCCTCTGTCGCCGACGAGACCCTCGCCGCCGGCGGTCCGCCGCTGTCACCGGCCCGCCGGTCGTCGGGCCTGCCCTTCTCGGTCCTGCCGTTCTCGGTCCGGGGCCTGTCGGCACTGCCCCGCGCGTTCCCCCCGGTCCGCCTGCGCCGCGACGCCTCCACCGTCCAGTCCGCCACGCCACCGGCCGCGCACCGGCCCTGGGTGCGGCCCGCCACCCACCTCGGCGCCCGCTCGGCGGCGCACACCCGGATCGTGCTGTCGCGGCTGCCGTTCGGCGGGCAGTCCCGCTCCACCGCCCACCTCAACGACGTGACCCTCGTCGACCTGCGCTCGGCCCGCACCACACCGCCGCCACCCGCCACCGCGCCCGCCACCCGCGGCGGCCGGCGCTGGGCGATCCGGGCCCTCGTCGGCTCGGCGGTCGCCGCGGTCGTGTCGCTCGCCGCGGTCGCCGCCATCGGGCAGCCCCAGGCGGAGGGCACGCCTCCCTCGACCGGCCAGCTGCAGACCGCCACCGCCGGCGCGAGCCCCGTCCCCACCGCCACGACCCAGGCCCCCGCCCCACCGCCCCCGGCGACGACACCTCCGCAGACCCAGCCGACGACCCGCCCACCGACGACCAGGCCGACGTCGGCCAAGCCCTCGACGTCTCCCCCGGCCAGCCCGTCCGCGTCCGCCTCCCCGTCGGCGTCGCCCTCCGCCTCCCCGTCGCCCTCGGAGTCCCCGTCGCCGTCGACCTCACCGTCGACCTCCACGTCCCCATCCCCCTCGGCATCCGACACCACCTCGCCGAGCCCTTCCCCCGCCACCCCGTAACCCGCCGCCCCCACCGGCTGCTCCGCGACCCGTCCCTGCGCGAATCGGACGCCCGCCGCACCGTGCCCCAACGCCCCACACCGCTGCGCGACCCGCCACTGCGCGGCCAGGTGCCTTCCACACCACCTCGCCAAGCCCTTCGCCCGCCACACCGTGACCCGACACCCCACACCGGCTGACCCGCGACCCGACTGCGTGGACCGGGCGCCCTCCACACCACCTCGCCGAACCCTCCGCCCGCCACACCGTGGCCCATCGCCCCGCACCGCACCACGACCCGCTGCTCCACGACCCACCGCCGCGCGGACAGGTGCCTCCACACCACCTTGCCGAGCCCTTCGCCCGCCGCACCCGCGGGCCGGCTCCCACACCGTTCCGCGACCGCCACTGCGCGGGCCAGACGTCCTTCACGCACCGCGCCGCGACCCACCGCTCCAAGACCAGGCGCGCCTTCCACCGCCGCCCCACGACTCGCCGCTCCGTGGACCAGACGCCCCTCGCACACCGCTCCGCGACCCGGCGCCCCACGACCCGCCACCGCGCGGACCAGGCGCCCTCCACACCACCTCGCCGAACACTTCGCCCGCCGTGCCCGCGGCCAGCGGCTCCCGCACCGCTCCGCGACCCGCCTCCCCTGATCTGGGTGCGCCTTCCACTCCGCCGCCGCCCCACGACCCGGCACTGCGTGGATCGGGCGCCCTCCACACCACCTGACCGAGCCTTCGCCCGGCGCACCGCGACCCGACACACACCGCTGCGCGACCCGCCACTACCCGGACCAGGAGCCCTTCACGCACCGCGCCGCGACCCACCGCTTCGTGGACCAGGCGCACTCGACACACCGCGCCGCGTCCCGCCACCCCAAGACCAGGCGCGCCTTGCACCCGCCGCCCCACGACTCGCCACTGCGCCGACAAGGCGTCCTTCACGCACCGCTCCGCAACCCGCCGCCCCCTTGACCGGGCGCGACTTCCACCCGCTGCTCCGCAACGCACCGCCCCAGGGCCAGAGGCGCCTTCCACCCGCCGCCCACGACCCGCCACCGCGCGGACCAGGCGCCCCTCGCACACCGCTCCGCGACCCGGCGCCCCACGACCAGGCGCCTTCCAGCCGCCGCTCCGCGATCCAGCGGGCCGTGGCCTGGGGCAATTCATGCACCGCGGGGAAGCTGCTGTCGGGCCCGTGCCGCAGCCCGTCAGCCGGTCAGCTCCTGATAGACGTTGCGCAATCCATCCACACACACCACGCGGGTGATCGCGCGGCGTCGCAGGGCGGTCAGGGGGTCCAGGACGGGTTGCGGCCGCTGAGGCCCAGGGCGCGGGACAGTGGCGGGGCGGCCGAAGGGACGGGGACCTCGGCGCCGTACACGTTCATCTGGCGGCCCATGTCGGCGGTGCGGGCGACCTCCTCGTACACCCGCTGCACAACGACATCGTCCCAGTGCGGGTAGACGCCGGTGGCGCGGGCGAGGTCCCAGCCGTGCAGGACCAGTTCGCCGAGGACCATGCCGCCGACCATGTCCGCGGGCAGGTCCGTCGGGCCGCCCATCCGGGTGGTGCCCGACCACGCCGCGGGGGCGGTCCAGGCCGCGGCGAGCGACTCGAGGTGGGCGCGCAGCAGGGTGCGCCAGTCGCCGGCGGTGCGGTCCTGTTCGGGGCCCGGGTCGACGGTCTCCTTGCGGGCGGCGCCGGTCAGGGGCGGCGCCCAGTGCAGCAGGTGGTTGACGAGCGCCCGGACGTCCCACCCGGCACACGGCGTCGCCGCGTCCAGGGAGTCGATGCCGTCCACGATCTTCAGGGTCACCGGCGTGGCGAGGCCGATGAGCAGGTGTCCTTCCATCCGCGCAACGGTAGGCGCCGCGGCAGGCGCGGGTCTTGGACAAACGCGACGGCTACCCTTGCGGGGTGCGCGACCCGAGGGAGCTGGGCGGTGCGTGGTCGGCGTTCCAGCGGCACGGCGCCGCGTCGCCGTCGCCGGTCCTGGAGGGGGTCGTCGCCCGGTACTGGTGGGCGACCTGGGACCTGACCGGCCAGCCCGGCTACCGCCAGCTGCTCCCGCCGACGCCGAGCGTGCAGCTGACGTTCCCCACCGACGGCGAGCCTCTGCTCCGCGGCGTCCACCGGCGTTGCTTCACCCGGATGCTGCACGGCGCCGGCGGCGTCCAGGGCGTCGCGTTCGTCCCGGGCGCGTTCCGCCGGTTCCTCGGCGCGCCCGTGAGCTCCCTGACGGGGCGCACCGTCCCCGCCGCGGAGGTCTTCCCCGGCATCCCCGCCGCGCCGCCCGGCGACAGCGCGACCGTCGACGCCTTCCTCGCCGGGGCGCTCCCGCCGCCCGACCCCGCCGGTGACGCGGCCGCCGCATGTGTACGCCATGCCGCCGCCACTCCTGGCCTCCGCCGCGTCGACGATCTGGCCGGCGCGTGCGGGCTGGGCGTACGGCACCTGCAACGCCTCTTCGCCGAGCACGTCGGTGTCAGCCCGAAGTGGCTGCTGCGCCGCTTCCGTCTCCAGGAGGTGACCGACGTCCTGGCCGCCGCGCCCGGCGCCCCGGTCGACTGGGCGGGCCTCGCCGCCGACCTCGGGTACGCCGACCAGGCCCACCTCAGCAGGGACTTCGCCGCCATGTTCGGCGAGCCCCCGACCACGTACGCCGCCCGCTACTGACGCCGGTCCGGCGGTGGGAAAAGGCCGCCGGCCGGACCCCACAGAACGGGATCCGGCCGGCAGCTTCTCCGGTCAGCGACGCCGGCGGAACCGCAGCCGCTCGGCGAGCATCTGGCTGCCCGCGACCCGGCTCGCGGCACCGCCCACGATCAGCGCGAGCGCGGCCAGGGTCAGGAGCGTGACCGACGGGCCGGTGACGGGCAGGCCGCCACCGCTGCTCGGCGTGGAGACGTCCGCCGGGGCGGCGCCGACGGTGACCGCCAGCTTCAGCACCCGCAGGGTGCCGGACGGGTCGGTGCCCATCGAGACGAACGTGTGCTGGCCGGCCAGGCCCGCCGGCACGGTCACCTGCTTGCTGAACGACCCGTTCTCGTCGGTGAGGGCGGTGCCCAGCGCGGTCGGGCTGGAGAAGACCAGCAGCTGCACCCACGTCCGCGGCGCGAACCCGGTGCCGACCAGGACCGTCGGCTGACCCGCGCTCGGCAGCGCCGTGCCGGCGCTCGACGTGAGGACGCCGTCGACGGCCGTCGGCGGCACGGTCGCCGGCACCGTCACGGGTGCCGCCGGCGTGACCGCGAGCGGGGCGCTGGCCGTCGCGTCGCCCTCGGCCACCGTCGCGGCCACCGTCACCTGGTAGGTGACCTTGTTGGTCACGCCGGTCAGCTTGTGGCTCGTCGTCGAGCCGCCGGTGACCGTCGCGGTGACCGGTGAGCCCGTCGCGGGGGTCGCCGTCACGGTGTACCCGGTGACCGCGCCGGCCGGCTGGGGCACCGTCCACGTCACGTCGATCGTGGTGTCGCCGGGCACGACGGTCACGACCGGGGCGGTGACCGCCGGCGCCGTGACGGACGCCGTGCCGGTCGGTGAGGCGCCCTTGACGTTGACCGCGGCCACCGAGACGGTGTAGCCGGCGCCGGGGATGCCGGAGAAACTGCAGGTGGTGGCGAGCGGCGACGCGGTGGCGCACTCCGGCGAGGCCGGGCCGGCGCCGCTGGAGCGGGACACCGTCACCGTGTAGGACAGGATCGGCGCGCCGCCGGTCTCTCCCGGCGTCCAGGCCACCTTGATCAGGCCGCCGTCGACCGAGGCGCTGACCGCCGGAGCGGCCGGCACCGCGGCCTCGAGGGTCACCGACGCGGTGCCGCCGACCGAGACGCCGGCGTTGTTCTGCGCCGTGACGGCGACGTCGTAGGTCGCGCCGGGCACGCCCGTGGCGCTGCAGGTCGTGCCGGTCGGGGTCGCGGGCACGCAGGTCAGCACGGTGGCCGGGGTGCCCTGCCGGGTCACGGTGACCTGGTACGCGCTGATCGGCGCCCCGCCGGTGGCGTTCGGGCTCCAGTTGACCGTGATCGTGGTGCCCGACGACGCGGCGGTCACCGTCGGCGCGGCCGGGGCGACCGCGGCGGCCGTGATGGTGCCGGTGCCGGCGGTGGAGCTGCCGGCGCTGTTCACCGCGACGACCGCGACGTCGTAGGTCTCGCCGGGCGTGCCGGTCGCGGTGCAGCTGACCGGCGGCGTCGGCCCGCCGGCCGGCGGGGTGCAGGGCAGCGACGGTGCCGTCGGGTCGCTCTGCGGCACGAGCGTCACCACGTAGCTGGTGATCGCCGCGCCGCCGTTGAAGTTCGGCGTCCACGCGACGGTGATGACGCTGCCGGAGACCGTGGGCGACACGGTCGGCGCCGACGGGGCCACCGCCGCCACCGTCGCCGTGGCGGTGCCGCCCAGGGAGGTGCCGGCGCTGTTCGCCGCGGTGACGACGACGTCGTAGACCGACCCGGGCGCGCCCGTGGTGCTGCAGGTCGTGCTCGTCGGCGTGGCCGGGGTGCAGGTCAGCACCGTCGCCGGCATGCCCTGCCGGGTGAGCGTCGCCTGGTACGCGGTGATCGCCGCGCCGCCGGTGGCGTTCGGGGTCCAGTTGACCGTGATCGTGGTGCCGGACGTGCCGGCGGTGACCGTCGGAGCGGCCGGGGCCACCGCGGCGACCGCGGCGGCGGCGGTGCCGGCGGTGGAGGTGCCGGCGACGTTGACCGCCGAGACCGCGACGTCGTACGTCTGGCCGGGCACGCCGGTCGCGGTGCAGCTGACCGGCGGCGTCGGCGCGCCGAGCGGCGGGGCGCAGGGCAGCGTCGGTGTCAGCGGGGCGCTCTGCGGCACCAGCGTCACCACGTAGCTGGTGATCGGCGCGCCGCCGTCGTTGCCCGGCGTCCAGTTGACGGTGATCGAGCTGCCGGAGACCGACGTCGTCACGGCCGGGGCCGCGGGCGCGTTGGCGAGGACCGCCGTGGTGGTGCCGGCCGTCGACGGGCCGACGGAGTTGTAGCTGCGGACCTCGACCGAGTACGTGGCGCCCACGACGCCGGTGAACGTGCACGACGATCCGCTCACCCAACCGTCCGGGTAAACGACCTCGACCGTCGGCGCCGGCAGCGGGGCGTTGCACGTCACGGGGACCGGGCTCCCGCCGTCGGTCCGGTTGACCAGGACGGTGTGCCCGGTGATCCCGGTGACGCCGAGCTGCTCGGCCCAGGTGACCGTGACGGTGGTGCCGCTGACCGTGGCCTGGGCGGTCGGCGCGGGGGGCACCGGCGGGACGGTGGCGGTGATGGTCTGGTAGCTCGACCAGCCGACGCTGTTGTGGGCCCGGACCTTGACCTGGTAGCTCGTGCCGGCCTGCCCGGCGATGGTGCAGGTGGTGGCGGTGGCCACGGTGCACGGCACCGTCACCGCCGGGTTGCTGCCGGAGACCGTCACGTCCGTCTCGTAGGCGTCGATGCCGGTCTCGCCGACGGCGGGTGCGTAGGTGATCGTGATGTCCGTGCCGGTCCGGGAGGAAGTCACCTGCGGCACGCCGGCCGGGGCCTGCAGCTGAGCCAGCCAGACGGCGCTGGACCGGGGTTGGCCGCCCACGTACGCGTACACGACCACCCGGTTGACGCCGGGAAAGATCAGGTTGGAGAACGTGCACGGGCTGACCGTGCACTGGGAGATGCCGTTGCCGTTGACGCTCACCAGGTAGCTCGTGGCACCGGGGACCGGGGTCCACGCCACCGCGAACGTCGTCGCGGTCTCGACGATCGAGGTGATGATCGGGCCCAGCGGATCGCCGACTCCGCCGGGACTCGGCGTCGCCTCCACGGTCGCCGTCCCCGGGGACGCCAGGGTGTTCTTGCCGAGCCAGGGCGCGGGCGGCGGCGGTGGCGGCTTCAGCGCCGGGGAAGCCGGCCGCGCGTGCGTCGAGAGCGTCCGCGCGAACCCGCGGATGGTCTTGCCGTAGGCGGAGGCGCTGGTGGCGGCCGAGCCTGACCGCGCCGTCGCGGCCGGGCTGCCGGCGCCGGCCGGCGTGCCGGGGTGCCCCTTGCCCGCCGCCCCGCTCTTGCCGGCCTTGTCGCCGGCCTTGAGGTTCGTCTTGTCGCCCGTCTTGTCGCCCGTCTTGGCGTTGGTCTTGGCGCTGGCCTTGATGCTGGCCTTGATGCTGGCCTTGGGGCTGGCCTTGTCGCCCGCCTTGGCGCTGCCGGACCGGCTGGCGGCCGGCTTGCCGCTGGGCTCGCCGGCAGCGGGCGCGGCGACGCGGGCCGCGGCGCCCGGGCTGCGTCCGGTGCCACCGGGGTCCGCTGAGGCGGGCGCGGACAGCCCGATCAGTGCCAGCAATGACGCGACGGCGCATGCCGCCGCCAATCGATGCGATCGGAAATTCCTCGGCGACATCATGCCCCTGGTCCCTGGTGCGCTTGATTGATCTACTCCAGCGGGACGCTATGGCACCTGTCCGACAAAGTGGGTATTTCTCAAAAATCAGACGAATTTGCACCACACCCCGGCGGTCGCCGACCGGCCGACGCCGCCGGACGGCCCGCGTGTACAACAGACGCCATGGACGCGAAGCGGGCGCAGGGGATCGGGTTCGCCGCGGCGATGGGTGCGCTGGCCGGCGCGGCCCTCGGGGCGCACCGCGGGGCGCGCGGCGCGGTCGCGGGTGCGGTGCTGGGCGCCGGCGCCCTTGCGGGCGTCGACGCGCTCGCGCGGGCCAGGCAGCGGCCGGGCGAGATCCCCGCGGTGTGGTCGCGGGTCGCGGCCAGCGGCGCGATCGCGGCACCGGTCGGGTGGGCCGCCGGCAAGGCCGGCGCGAGCCCGCTCGCGGTGGGCGTGGCGAGCGGCGCGGTCGCCGGGGCGATGGGGGTCAGGCCGCACAAGGTGGCGCTCGGGCCGGTGGTCGGGCTCGCCGTCGGCGCGGCGATGCGCGACCGGCCGCCGGCGCAGGTCGCCGCGGCGAGCGTCGTGGCGTTCCGGACGGTGTCGCAGCTGGTGTTCCGGGATCCGCAGGTCAGCCTCCTCGCGGAGCGGGTGCCGGCGGAGCGGCTGCCGTTCGTCGTGCCCCTCGAGGCGCGGACCAGGTATGTGGGCACCGGTTACGTGCGGGCGCTCGCCGAGGCGACCGGTGGCACGTACCGGGAGGCGGCGCCGGACGTCGGCATCGTCGCCGACCTCGACGTCCTCGCGGGGCCCGGATTCGACCCGGGCGCGGTGCCGCCGCTCGTGCGGGAGTTCTACGAGCACACGACCCGGTTCACGCTCGACATCGTGCCCCGCTGGCGGGCCTGGGTGCGGCCCGGGTATCTGCTGTACCGCAACCTCGTCGCCCGGCCGCTCGGGCAGGCGAACGTGCCGATGAACCAGCGGGAGGCGCTGCGCGGGGTCCGCAGCCGCATCGACACCGTCACCACCGGCGACGGCCTGCAGACCCGCGGCTGGATCCGCAGCTACGCCGACACCGACGAGCCGATCTACGTCGGCATCTACACGACGTACCGGCATGAGGGCCGCGGCTATGTCAGCGTCGGGTTTCCGTTGCCGCAGGCGAACTTCACCGCGACGCTCGCGCCACGGCAGCGCGAGCACGGGCTGGTCCTCACCAGCTCCGCGCACGACGGGCAGACCGGGCACTACCTGAGCCACATCGACGCGGAGACGCGCGAGCTGACGACCCTGGCGGTGAGCGGATTCGCCGAGGAGCTCGACGTGTACGTCGAGAACGGTGAGCTGCGGGCCGTGCACGCGTTCGCGGTGTTCGGGCTGCCGTTCCTGCGCCTGGAGTACACGATCCGCCGGAAGAGCCCGCGCTAGCGCCGCCCGCCGGGGTCCTCCGACAGGCCGAAGGCGGCGAGCGCGGAGTCCAGCATCGCCTCCTGTACGGCCGGCGGATACGCCGACGGGTCGGCCGCCGCGAACGCCGCCGCGCCCTCCACCATGGCGATGAGCGCGACGGTGACGGTGGCCGGGTCCTGCGGCGGGCCGCACGCCTCGACGAGCCGGCCGACCCTCGTCCGCCACGCCCGGCTGTTGACCCGGTGCAGGTCGGTGAGCTCCTCGTCGGCGACGGCCGCGGCGAGGAACCCGAGCCAGACGGTGCTCTCCGCGACCGTCTGCGGGTCGAGGGCGAGCCCCTGGTGCAGGATCGCGCGCAGCGCGGCCCGTGGCGAGGCCGCGGTGGCCTCCAGGGTCTCGACGCGGGCCTTGGTCGTCTCGTGCAGCAGCTGCCGGGCGTGCCGCAGCAGCGCCCGCCGGTTGGGGAACCGGTGCATGACGAGGCCGGTCGTGCAGCCCGCGGCGGCGGCCACGGCGCGGATCGTCAGCCGCTCCAGGCCCTGCTCCGCGAGGACGTCCCAGACCGCCTTCGACAGCCGCTCCTCGTGTGGCACGCGTCGCACTCCATCCGTCTCGTAACAACTGTTACGGTACCACCCATGACCGACTGGATCATCGAGGAGCGGGCCTGGGACGACCTGGACGGGGCCGCCCTGCGCGCCGCGCAGCGGGCCGAGCTCGACGCCCGCTACGGCAGCGACGACCACGAGCCGGGCGGCCCGCCGTCCGGCGATGACATCGACCTGTTCCTGGTCGCGACGGCCGGCGGCGGCCCGGTCGGCTGCGGGGCGCTGCGGCACCTCGACGCGACCTCCGCCGAGGTCAAGCGGATGTACGTGGTCCCGGACGCCCGCGGCACCGGCGTCGCGACCGCGATCCTGCGCGGACTGGAGGACGCCGCCCTGGCCCGCGGCTGGACGACGCTGCGCCTGGAGACCGGCACGGAGCAGCCCGACGCCCAGCGCTTCTACCGGCGCGAGGGCTACCACGAGATCCCGCTCTTCGGCGTCTACGCGGGCTCCACCCTGTCCGTCTGCTACGAGCGCGCCCTGCGCCGGTAGCGCGCCCGCCATGGCACACCGCATCGGCGCCGTCGTCAGCATCAACGCCTCGATCATGGTCGTCGCCGACGGCTGGCGGGGCTGAGACAGGGTTCGTCGTGACCGGCGTGCCGGCGCGGCTCAGGCTGTGGATCGAGGAGCCGGTGGAGGCGGCGTGGGGCCGCGCCGCCCGCGCGCTCCTGGTCCGCGAGCCCTGAGCCCGGACCACCAGCACCAGCCCGGGCGCCCCTTGCCGTCCGGGGTGGCAAGGGGCGCCCGGTGGTTCAGGCCGTGACGATCGTGCCGTCGGGCTTACGGGTGCAGGTGACGGTGCGGGCGGTGGCCGTGGCGGCGCCGGTGAGGCACTTGCCGAGGACGGCGTGGCCGGCGGCGCTGGGGTGCCACGACTCCTGGCAGGTCTGGAAGTACGTGACGCAGGTGTTCGCGATCCGCTGGATGGCGATCTTGTCCTTGCCGGCGAGGCTGGTCACGAACACGCCCGAGGCGCCGTCCTGCAGGCGGATCGGGGTGGCCAGGGCGTTGCCGGGGCTGCCGGACCGCTCGCAGAGCCGCGCGCCGTCGAAGGCGTGCTGCACGTCGAGGTAGACCAGGTCGTCGCCGGGGAACTCGGCGGCGAGGGTGTCCCGGGTCGTGCGCACGATCGTGCCGAGGCCCTGCGAGAAGCCGTGCCCGGGCGCGAGGCTGGCCCGGTGGATCGGGCAGCCGGCGGCGTACCGCTCGGCGCCGAGGTCGCGGAACTTGTCCCGGTCGTCCTGCCGGCCGTCCTCCTCCCAGTAGGTCTGGTCGAGGTCCAGCGGCAGCGGGTTCGTGTAGTCCTGGAACACCACCCGGTGCTGCCCGTCGGCGTCGATCTGGTCGAGGGTGGCGATGATCTGTCGGGCGGCGGCGATCGTCTCGGCGGTCGCCGCCTGGACCTGCGCCGCGGTCGCCAGGTCGGCGGCCGTGCACGGCTCCTGCTCGACCGGGCCGTTCAGGTAGGCCCAGAACTCCCACCAACCGGTCCACGCGTCGGCGATGAACCGGTTCGCGCACTTCTCGGCCACGTCGCCGAACGTGAACGAGCTGTTGTTGGAGCCGAGCCCGATCAGCACCAGGTCGATGTCGTGGGTCTGCGCGACGGCCCGGAGCTGGTCGAGCTGCGCGGCGACGGAGCGGCCCTTGTCGCGGGCGCCGGACGGGTTGGCGATGTCGTGCGGACGCCCGCCGGAGCACGCCAGGTTGAAGCGGGCCTGGATGCCGGGCAGCGCCGCCTGGTTGAGCGACGCGTTGGCGGACCGGTGGCAGAAGAAGGCGTTGGTGTTGGGCGCCGACCAGCCGGGGAACGGCTGCGCGACGCCGTTGACGTCGACGACCGGCTGGTAGCTGCCGGCGCCCTCCCCGCTGATGAAGCTGTCGCCGAGGGCGACGGCGGCGGTCGGCAGGGCGGCCGCGGCGGGCAGCGCCGGCACGACCGCCGCGCCGGCGGAGACCAGCACGCCCGCCACGACGAGCGCGGTACGACGGAACACGGACACGGCGGTTTCCTCGATCCCATCGAATGTGAAAAATCCTCTGGGTCGGGATCAGATCACGACGTGCGCACGCCCGTCAATGTTTCGGGGCGATTTCCCTACAAAACAGATCGGGTAACCGTGAACATGAAGCAGCCGTAGGCGACGTTGCGGGAGTCCACCCGTACCACCGCCGCATCCGACAACACGTCGGCGATGACGCCCTCCGGGTCCTCGCCGTCGTGGACCCGGGTCGCGGGATGGATCCATCCGCGCGCGTCATAGGCCCGCAGCACCTGCGACCGGCCGCGCCAGCCCTCCGGGTATCCGGTCCCGGCGGGCCCGTCGCACCGCCGCGTGTGGGCGAAGACGGCGCCGATCTCCCGGTACGGGCTCGCCGGCAGCACCGGTTCGAACCCGAACAGCATCAGCCGCTCCCCCGCCACCGCGTCACGCAGGCAGCACCGCAGCGGCTCGCCCCCGCTCGCGTCCTGCTCCACGACAGGGTTGCCGGAGACGTCGATTCCCTTGCCCCGCACCGATTCCAGGATCGCGGGGTCGATCGCGTGCACTGTGAACATGCCCCGATCCTGTCCCACGCAAGGGGTTCGAGGCTGGCGGGAATCGGCCGTCGCGCTCGCCGTGCGGACCCGCACCGGCGCCCTTACCGTTGCAGGAGTGGAACGCGTACCCCTGGACGAGAACGCCGCCACGCGGCAACGCCTGACCGCCCTCATCGACTCCCTCGGCGACGACGACCTCGCCCGGCCGGTGACCCCCAGCTGGAGCGTCGCCACCGTGCTCGCCCAGCTCGCGTTCTGGGACCGGTGGGCGCAGACCCTGGTGCGGCGCTGGCGCTCCGGCGAACTGCCGCCGCCGAGCGTGCCGCCGTGGTACGACGACGCGCTCAACCACACCCTCCTGCCGACGTGGCAGGCGCTCCCCGGCCGCGAGGCGGCACAGATCGCCCGCGCCGCCGCCGAGGCCGCCGACCGCGAGATCGAGAAGGCCGAGACCCCGGTCGTCGCCGGCATCCTCGCCTCCGGCCAGGCCAACCTCCTGGACCGCGCGACCCCCCGCAACGACGCCCTGGACCGGATCGAGCGCGCGCTGCGCTGAGCGGCACAGGAAGGGGGCGCCGCGAGAAGCGGCACCCCCGGAAAACCTGCGACGAGATCGGGCTACAGACCCGCGCGCGGGTCGTCGCCCCGCCGCTGGCCGGTCTCGGCGCCGTGCTCCTCGACGTACTTCTTGAAGCGCTTCGCGTCCGCCTTCACCTGCAGGTCGTCGACGCCGACGGCGGCGCCGGCCTTCTCCACGACACCCTCGGGCTGCCAGTCGAGCTGGACGGTCACACGGGTGTCCCGGTCGCCGAGGCGGTGGAAGGTGACGACGCCGGCGTGCTTGGTGTCGCCGCCGACGCTCCTCCAGGCGATCCGCTCGTCGGGGTGCTGCTCCGTGATCTCGGCGTCGAACTCGCGCCGGACGCCGCCGACCTTCGTCACCCAGTGGGTGCGGCGGTCGTCGACCTGCCTGATCGACTCGACGCCGCTCATGAACTGCGGGAAGGACTCGAACTGCGTCCACTGGTTGTATGCGGTGCGCACGGGCACGTGGACGTCGATGGTCTCGGTCACGCCACTCATTCGTTCCTCCGAAGAACTCGTGATTGTCGCGTTCGTCCATCTCGTGCCCGCCCTTGAGCAGAGCAAACGGGATTCAGGCCTGTTGTTGCGTGGGTCTCACCAGCAGCTCGTTGACCGCGACGTGCCGGGGCCGGGTGATGATGTAGGTGATCGTGTCGGCGATGTCCTCGGCCTCGAGGCGCTGCATGTCGGCGAAGCGCTGGTTGAGGCCCTCCAGGATCTCGGGGCGGTTGTGGCCGGCGAGCTCGGTGGCGACGGCCCCCGGCTCGACCAGTGACACGCGGACGTAGCGGCCGGTGACCTCCTGGCGGAGTGCCTCGCTGAAGGCGCCGACGGCGTGCTTGGTGGCGTTGTAGACGCCGCTGCCGTTCCGGGCGACCCGGCCCGCGACGGAGCTGACGTTGACCATGTCGGCGACCCGGCGCGGACCGTCGGCCGCCGCGGCGAGCAGGTGCGGGAGCGCGGCGTGGGCGCAGTACATGAGCCCCATGACGTTGACGGAGACCATGCGCTGCCACTCCTCGACGGGCGCGTCGACCACGGGCCCGAGCAGCATCACACCGGCGTTGTTCACGAGGGTGTCCAGGCGACCGAGCTCGCTCACCGTCTGGTGTACCGCGGCGACGGCGGCCGACTGCTCGGTGACGTCCGCCTCGACGACCAGGGCGGTGCCACCGTCGGCGCGGATGCGCTCCGCGAGCGTGGCGAGCCGGTCGGCCCGGCGGGCGGCGAGCGCGACGGCCGCGCCGCGGGAGGCCAGCGAGAGGGCGGCCGCCTCACCGATCCCGCTGGAGGCGCCGGTGACCAGCGCGACGGTTCCTGACAAAGATCCCATACAAGGGAAATTACCCCCTGCTACGCCTCTGCTATGCCTCGAGATCGCGCCGGATCTCCTCGAGGACCTTCTGCGTCTCCGTCGGCGGGCGGGCCTCGACGCACAGCCGCTCCATCGCCTCGGCGTACAGGTCGACGTCGTCGCGCTTGTCGAGGTAGAGGGCGCTGGTGAGCTGCTCGATGTAGACGACGTCGGGCAGGTCCTGGTCCGGGAAGCGCAGGATGGTGAACGCGCCGCCGGCCGCGGCGTGGCCGCCCGCGTTGAACGGGATGACCTGCAGCCGCACGTTGGGCAGCGTGTTGGCCTCCAGCAGCGCGTCGACCTGGCCGCGCATGACGTGGGTGCCGCCGATCGGGCGGCGCAGCGCGGCCTCGTCGACGACGACCCACAGCTTGGGCGCGTCGGCACGGGTGAGGACCTGCTGTCGGGCCATCCGCAGCTCGACCCGGCGGTCGATCTCGTCGGCCTTGGCGCGGCCGTGGCCGAGCAGGACGACGGCCCGCGCGTACTCCTTGGTCTGCAGCAGGCCCGGCACGAACTGGACCTCGTACGTGCGGATGAGGGCCGCGGCGGCCTCGAGCCCGAGATAGGACTGGAACCAGTTGGGCAGCACGTCGCCGAAGCGGTGCCACCAGCCGGGGTTGTTGGCGTCGCGGGCGAGGGCGAGCAGCCGGGTGCGCTCCTCGTCGTCGTCGAGCCCGTACAGGGTGAGCAGGTCGGCGACGTCGCGCTCCTTGAAGCCGACGCGGCCGAGCTCCATCCGGCTGATCTTCGACTCCGACGAGCGGATCTCCCAGCCGGCGTCCTCACGGGTCACGCCCTGCGCCTCACGGAGCCGGCGCAGATGGGCGCCCAGCAGCATCCGGAGGACCGTGGGGCCTCCGGCCGCGCCGCCTTCCGGTGTTCCGGTCGTCACCTACTGCCTCCGAGTCCTGGACACTGCCCTGTCACCCACTGTCCCCGCGGCGATCCGTTCCTGAGCGGTCCGTCCTGGCGAACCGTCCCATGGTGGAGCCGTCCCGTGGGCGAGCCGGAGTAAGCATGCCATGACCCGACAGTAAGCGGGAGTGGGCTCGCATCGATCGGCGGTATCTCCAGCGAGCCCGCCCCGACCGTCACATCCTCAGCCGTCCAGCAGGTTGTCGAAGTCGCCGTCGCGGGCGCCGGCGATGAAGGCGGCGATCTCGTCGTAGGTGTAGATGAGCGCGGGCCCCTGCGGGTCGCGCGAGTTGCGCATCGCGAAGCCGGTCCCGCCGGGCAGCGGGGCCAGCTCGACGCAGTTGCCACTGGGGTTGCTACGGCGGCTCTTCTGCCAGGTGACGCCCGGCAGCTCGCCGGCCGGCATCCCGTTGTACGTCTGTTCCATGGGCATCTCTCTGCAACATGTAGTTGAAAGTTTGCCGAGAATCGGCGTCTGCACGTGCATCGGCTCTTGCGTATGCAGCCGATAACGCGCATGCTAGCGCATGTGCGAATGTGCGGGGACGCTCACAATTTGTGACCAGAACCGGACGTTCGTGCCCAAATGATCGGGTGGCTTCCCCAGCTACGATCTTGGAGGACGCGCGCATGGACCCTCTCGCCTTCCTGGCCGGTGCGGCCGTGGCGGCCGGAGCGTGCGCGGCGTGGGTGTCCCAGCGCCGGGTGACCCGCCTGCGGCGCCAGCTGACCGCGGAGCGCCACGCCGCCTGCCATGACCCGCTGACCGGCCTGCCCAACCGCCGGGCCTTCTACTCACGGGGCGCCGAGCTCGTCGGCGACCCGCACGCGCACCCCCTGGTCGCGGTGGTGCTCGACGTCGACGGGTTCAAGCAGATCAACGACGTCTACGGGCACTCCGCCGGCGACGAGGTCCTGGTCACCATCGGGCACCGCTTCGCCTCGTGCGCGGGCGAGGGCCCGAGACGGGGCATCGTGGCCCGGCTCGGCGGCGACGAGTTCGCCGGCCTCATCCCCGAACGCGACGGGGAGCCCGACGAGCAGGCCGCCCGGCTCGCCGACATGCTCGCCGCCCCGATGCGGCTCGGCGGTCAGGTCGTCTCGGTCAGCACGTCGGTCGGGCTGGTCCCGGTCGAGCCCAGCGCGCACCTCGCCGATGCCGTGCACCGGGCCGACGCCGCCATGTACCGCGCCAAACGCCACACCCAGCGCCGCCGGACCCCCCTGGTGACGCACCAGCACGTCCTGCACACCTCGCTCCGTCGTGAGCTGCCCACCCACCCCACATCGGCGACCTGACAAGGACCCCCCGCGATGGACCTCAAAGAGCTCGTCCGCCAGCGCCGCCGCCACCAGCCCCGTCCGAAGAGCTGGCTGGCCGCCAAACTCCACCGTGCGGAGCAGTGCCGCGACTGCCACCAGCCGTGGCCGTGCGACCAGTACGTCGCCGCCCGCAACTCGGTCCTCGTCTACGCCCTGCGACGCCTCGAGCTCGCCCGGCCCGGGAGTCTGGGGTGACAATCGCGCACATCCCGGCCCGGCCGACCTGGCTGTGCACGGGATGTCGCGAGCCGTGGCCGTGCCAGGCCAAGCGCGACCAGCTCGTCGCGGAGCACGGCGACAGCCCCGCCGCGCTGCGCACGATGATGGCGCTGCGGGTCGCCGACGCCGCCGAGGACCTGCGCCAGCTGGGCGCCGACCAGCTGTGGACGCGGTTTCTGGGCTGGCTGCCCGCACCCGGCCAGGGGCCAGTGATCCACTGGGTCGCGAACCCGCCGCTCGGCGGGCACCGCAGACCGGCGCCGGTCAAGGAGCAGATCGACCCGCGGGGTCCGTCGCGCACGTCGCCAGCACCGGAAAATGGTCCGACGCGGACGCAGTCCCGCCGCCGGTCACCACACGGCACGTCCTGAAGTCCCCGGCGACCGCCGGCGACGCCAGGATGTAGTCCAGCCGCGCCCGCGTGAACTCCTCGCCGCCGAGCGCCGTCGGCACCGTCCAGCCCGGCCCCTCGCCGACCGCCTGGAACACGTCGACCAGGCCGCGGCGGGCCAGCAGCGCCATCGCCCGGGTGTCCACCCCGCCCCGCCCGAACCAGGTGCGGTGCCGCCGCCGGACGTCGCCCGGCGGGCCGGACGACGGGGACAGCGAGTTGAAGTCGCCCATCAGGACGACCCGCTCCCGCCGCCCGGCGAAGGCCGCGAGCAGCCGGGCCTCGTACAGGCGGATCCTGCCCCAATAGGGGAACAGGTGCGTGCTGACCACGGTCAGCGGACCCGCCGCCGTGTCGATCTCCACCCACGCCGCCCCGTGATGGAAGCTTCCCGGCACCGCGCCGCGGCGCAGGATCCGCAGGCGCGGCGCGACCAGCAACCCGACCGGCTGCCCGGTCCGCGGCGGCGCCACGTGCAGGCGCATCCCGGTGCGCTCCGCCAGGGGCGGGTCGCCGCGCAGCTCCTGCACCGCGGCGACGTCGGGCGCCGCGGCATCGACGACCTCGCACACGGCGTCCAGCCGCCCGCCGCTCGCGCCGGTCAGGATGTTGTACGACAGCAGCGTCAACGACATACATTGCCCGGATGGACGTCCACAACGCTCTCCTCAGCTCCCGCGACGAGACCATCCGCACGCTCGTCGACCTGGTCCGCGTACCCAGTGTGGGTGGCACCCAAGCGGAGGGGGAGATCGTGCGTCACGTCGCCGGCCTGCTCGCGGCGGAAGGCGTCGAGACCGACCTGTGGCAGATCCCCGTCGCCGAGCTCGCCGGCCGTCCCGACTTCCCCGGCATGGAGGTCGAGCGGTCCGAGGCGTGGGGGCTCGTCGCCCGGCTGCCCGGCACCGGCGGCGGCCGCACGCTCATGTTCAACGGGCACCTCGACGTGGTCCCGCCCGGTGACCTGTCGACCTGGTCCGACGACCCGTTCTCCGGGCGGGTCGCCGACGGTCACGTGTACGGCCGCGGCGCCTGCGACATGAAAGGCGGCTTCGCCGCGGCACTGGCCGCCCTGCTCGCCCTGCACCGCAGCGGCACCCGGCTGCCCGGCGACGTCCTGCTCGCGGCGGTCGTCGGCGAGGAGGACGGGGGTCTGGGCACCTACGCGACCCTCGACCGCGGCTGGCGCGCCGACGCGTGCGTCATCACCGAGCCGACCGCGCTGGACGTCCTGGCCGCCAACGGCGGCGCGCTCACCTTCCGGCTGCGGGTGCCGGGCCTCGCCGCGCACGCCTGCGCCCGCACCAGCGGCGTGAGCGCGGTCGAGAAGTTCCAGCTCGTCTTCCCCGTGCTGCGGGCCCTGGAGGCGTCCCGGAACCGGTCGGTCGACCCGATGATGCGGCGGTGGGACATCGCGTACCCCCTGGAGATCGGCACCGTGCGGGCCGGCGACTGGGCGTCGACGGTGCCGGACCTGCTGGTCGCCGAGGGCCGCTTCGGGGTCGCGCTCGACGAGCCGGTCGACGAGGCGCGCGCCGCGTTCGAGCGGACCGTCGCGGAGGCGTGCGCCGCCGACCCGTGGCTGAAGGAGCACCCGGTGACGGTCGAGTGGTGGGGCGGGCAGTTCGCGTCCGGCCGCTGCCCCTCCGGCACCGACCTGGTCCGGCGGGTCCTCGACGCGCACACCTCCACCCACGCCGGCTCCCCGTTCGCCGCCGAGCCGGCGGTCGTGGGCGCGCCGTACGGCTCCGACCTGCGCCTGCTGACGAACATCGGGGGCATCCCGGCCGTGCAGTACGGGCCGGGCGTCGGCTACGGGCACTGCCCCGACGAGAAGGTGTCGATCGAGCAGGTCCACGCGTGCTCGGCCACCCTCGTCAACCTCGCCCTGGCGTTCTGACCGTTCGCGCTCATCACGCTACATTTCGTGTTGATAGCGCTCCCGTACCGGCGAGGCATTGACCAAGAGTTGTAAAGACTGTTAACTAATCAGCCAGACGGACGCTGCGATGCGGAACGAGGCTGGTCAATGCGGATCTCTCGCACGGTGCTGCCGGCTCTCACCGCCGCCGGCGCCGCGGTCCTGCTGCTCGCACCCCTGACCGCGGCCGCCGCGGCGGCGTCGCTGACGGCGACGTTCGCGCAGACGTCGGTGTGGGGCAGCGGGTACGGCGCCGAGTTCGCCGTCACCAACCGTGGCGACGCGGCGGCGAGCGGCTGGGTGGTCGAGTTCGACCTGCCGGCCGGGTCGGCGGTCAGCAGCTCGTGGGACTCGACCCGCACCAGCACCGGGCAGCACCACCGCTTCGCGAACGCCTCGTGGAACGGTGCCGTGGCCGCCGGCGCGACGGTCCGGTTCGGGTTCAACGTCAGCGGCACCGGTGTGCCCGTCAACTGCACCGTCAACGGCCTGCCGTGTGCGGGCGGTCCGGCGCCTTCCTCGCCTCCGTCCACTCCGCCTTCTTCCTCGCCCTCTTCCTCGCCCTCTTCCCCGCCTTCTTCTCCACCCTCATCCCCGCCTCCCTCCGGGTCCATTGTGGACGTCTCCACGGCCGCGCAGCTCGAGGCGGCCCTGGCAGCCGCGCGGCCCGGCCAGACGATCCGGCTCGCGCCCGGGGTGTACGACGGTTCGTTCATCGGCACGACGCCCGGCACCGCGGCCGCGCCGATCACCGTCACCGGCCCGCGGACCGCCGTCCTGACCAACCCGGCGAGCGCCGGCAGCGGCCCGTCGTGCCCCGTGCCGACGCCCGGCTGGGACCCCGGCTACGGCTTCTGGCTCGCCGGCGCGCCGTACTGGCGGCTGAGCGGGTTCACCGTCGCGAACGCGAAGAAGGGCGTCGTCGTCGACGACTCGCCGCACGTCACGCTCGACGGCCTGTACGTGCACCACATCGGCGACGAGGGCGTCCACTTCAGACGGTCCTCTTCGGACGGAGTGCTCCGCGGCTCGACGATCGAGTACACCGGCACGGCGCAGCCCGCGTACGGCGAGGGCGTCTACCTCGGCTCCGCGAACTCGAACTGGGCCTGCCACGGCAACACCGGCGGCGTGGACCGCTCCGACCGGGTGCAGGTGCTCGACAACCACATCGGCCCGTACGTGGCCGCGGAGCACATCGACGTCAAGGAAGGCACCCTCGACGGGGTGATCCGGGGCAACACGTTCGACGGCCGGGGCATCGCGGGGCAGAACTCCGCCGACTCGTGGGTCGACGTGAAGGGCACCGGCTACCTGATCCAGGGCAACACCGGCACGTTCGCGCCGCCCGGCACCTTCGCCAACGGGTACGAGACCCACAACCCGGTCGCCGGCTCCGGCTGCGGCAACGTGTGGCGGGACAACAGGTCCGACCTCGGCGGCGCCGGCCGCTACGCGGTCAACGTGACGTCGACCTCGAAGTGCGCCGGAAACCTCAACGTGGTCTACTCCTCCAACAGCGTCACCAACGCCACCGGAGGATTGACGAACATCTCCGTCACGAGCGGATGACCGATCGGTCGATGTCATATATCGATGAGCTGAATATAGTGATGGGCATGACTGGCGTACCGTTACGTGAACCGACATTCCTCGTGCTGACCGCGCTCGCGGCCGAGCCGCAGCACGGCTACAGCGTCCTGGAGGACGTGCGGCGCATCTCCGACGACCGTGTCCGCCTCCAGGCCGGCACACTCTACGGCATCCTCGACCGGCTCCGGGTGGACGGCCTCATCGAGGTCGACCGGGAGGAGGTCGTCGCGTCCCGGCTGCGCCGCTACTACCGGCTCACCGTCCCCGGCCGGGACCTGCTCAGCGCCGAGACCGACCGGCTGCACCGCAACGCCGCCGCCGCCGACCGGCGCCTCCGCCAGCTCCGCCTGGCCACCGACGCCGCCTGACCCCTTCCCCGTTCCCCTCGCCCTGCGGTGATCGGATCGCGGATCCGGTCGCCATGACGACCAGATCCGCTACCTGATCAAGGACGGGCCACTCAGGTGGCACTGATCCGCAGGAGCGACTCGCGGAGGCGGGCCAGCTCGTCCGCGCCCAGCAGGGCCGCGAAGTCACCGTCGACCGCCGCCATCGCCGCCGGCGCGTCGGCGAGGAACGCCGTGCCACGGTCGGTCAGCGCCACGATCACCGCCCGCTGGTCGTTTGGGTCCGGACGGCTCGACACATAGCCGCTCGCCTCGAGCTCCTTCACCAGGCGGCCCGCCATCTGCCGGGTCATGCCAGCCTTCGCCGCCAGGTCCGTGATCCTGATGCCGGCCGGGTCCAGGTTCGTGATCACCGGCACGTGCCCGAGGCGGATCTCGCCGTGCCCGCCCGCCTGCAGCTTGGCCAGGGACGCCGCCTGGGCCCGCCGGTGCGCGTGCAGCAGCAGCCGGCCGAGCGGCAGCGCGCGCAGTTCGTCAGGCGTGAGATCAGACATACGAAACCCCGTTTACAAAGTACGAAACCTGGTTTAGCTTTTGGGGGCAGCCTTCAAGGAGACCTTGCAGGCGACCTTCAAGGGGGACAACTATGAGTATCGTCCGTGCGGCCGACGCGCCGCGATTCGAGCTCGACGGATCCAGGTTCACGGTGTTCTCGGGGCCCAGCAACGGGTCCCACCAGGTGTGCGCGTGGCGGCTGACCGTCGCCGCGGGCCACGAGTCGATGCCGCACAGCATCGACCGCGACGAGGTGTTCATGGTGCTGTCGGGGCAGCTGCGGGTCACGCCCGGCGGTGAGGTGCTCGGCGCCGGCGACTCGGTCGTCGTGCCGGCCGGCTCGCCGATCGCCGCCCACAACCCGGGCAGCGAGCCCGCCGAGGTGTACGTCTCGGTCGCCGCGGGGTTCACCGCCTACCGCGCCGACGGCAGCGTCTTCGGCACCCCACCGTGGGCCGCGTAGCGGGCCGGGGTGACCCCGACGTGCCGGACGAAGTGCCGGTGCAGGTGTGACTGGTCGTGAAACCCGACCTCCGCGGCCACGTCCGCGGGGCGGCGGCCGCTGAGCAGCAGCCGGCGGGCCTGCTCGACCCGGCGGCCCACCAGGTACCGGTGCGGCGGCAGGCCGAAGGTCGCGGTGAACGACCGGACCAGGTGCCCCGGGTGGCACCCCAGCAGCGCGGCCGCCTCGACGAGGGTGATCCCCTCCCGGGTCCGCGCGTCGAGCAGCTCCCGCAGCCCGCCCGCGACTCCCCGTGCGGGCGGGCCCGGCGTGGCGTGCCGGTCGAAATGTCCTTGCAGGCGGTCGCGGATCAGAGTCAGCCGGCTCTCCGCGTCCAGCTCCTCACCCGGCGCGTCCAGGGCCAGGTGGAGCTGGTGGATGCGCTGCCGCAGCAGCGGGTCGTCGACGCCCGGGCGGTCCACGGCGGCGCCGGCGAGGCCCGCGTCGAGGACGGTCGTGTCCAGGTACAGCACCCGCTTGCGGAACCCGTCCCCGGTCGCGGCCCGCCCGTCGTGCGGCACGTCCGGCGGCAGCAGCGTCACCGACGCGCCGGCCGCGCCGCGGTGGTGGCGGTCCAGGTCGAAGCGGATCGCGCCCTCGTCGACGATGAGCAGCGTCCACGCGTCGTGCACGTGCGGCGGGTACGCGTGGTCCACGAAGTGCGCGTGGAACACCTCGGCGATCCCGGGCACGCTGGGCCGCCACGCGGTGACGAGCTCCATGTGCACAACGTACAAGACCACCCCGGCCGGCCCGGGCACGCTGACCGCATGACGTCTCCCACGAAGATCGCCGTGCTGCTGCGGGACGACCTGGCGGTCTGGCAGCGCCTCAACGTCACCGCGTTCGTCGTCAGCGGCATCGCCGGCACCGCGCCGCAGCTGCTCGGCGAGGACTACGCCGACGCCGACGGCAACCGGTACCTGCCGATGTTCGGCCAGCCCGTCATGGTCTTCGAGGGCGACGCGACCACCCTCGCCGTGGCGCACCGCAGGGCCCTGCAGCACGCGGCGCACGCGGAACGGTCGGTCGCGTGTGCAACGTTCACGGAGGAGCTGTTCAAGACCGGCAACGACGAGGACAACCGGGCCGCCGTCCGGGCCGTGCACCAGGCAGATCTCCGGCTCGCCGGGATCGCCGTCCACGGGCCGCGCAACGCCGTCGACAGGATACTGAAAGGTGCGCGCCTGCATCGTTAGGCTCCGCCGCCATGAACCACGCGCCTGTTGAAGCCCACGTCCCGGCCGTCGCTCGTGCCGTGGCCGATCACGTCCCGGCCGTCGCTCGTGCCGTGGCCGATCACGTCCCGGCCGCCGCTCGTGCCGTGGCCGATCACGTCCCGGCCGCCGCTTGTGCCGTGGCCGATCACGTCCCGGTGGTCTTCGAAGGGCCGGGTGCCGGGAGCGGGCCGCTGTCCTGGGGGCAGATCGAGAGCTGGAACGCGGTCACGAGCCTCGGCCACTGGATGCCGATCGGAGGGGCGCTGCCGGTGCGGCCCGGCACGACCGTCGAGGACCTCGCCGGCGAGCTGCGGCACCACCTGAGCCGGCACCCGTCACTGCGGACGCTGCTGCGGATCCCGCCCGGCGGCGGCACCCCGACGCAGGAGGTCCACGCCTCCGGTTCGGCGGCGCTGCAGGTGTACGAGACCCACGGCGCCGACCCGTCCGCCCTGGCCGATCTCGTCGCCGCACGGTTCCGTGACGCGCCGCTCGACTTCACGGCCGAGTACCCGATCCGGATGGCGGCGGTGCTGCACGGCGGCGCGCCGAGTCACGTCGTCGCGCTCATCTCGCACTTCGCGGCCGACGGCGCCGGCGCGCAGGCGATGCTCCGCGACGTCGCCGCGCGGCCCGCCGCGCCGGTCGAGGGCCGGCAGCCCCTCGACCAGGCGCAGTGGCAGCTGTCCCCGGCCGGCCGCCGCCAGAACGAGGCCGCGCAGCGGCACTTCGAGTCCATCCTGCGGACGATGCCGCCGGCGCGCTTCCGCAAGCCTGTTGCGGCGCAGCGGCCGCGGTACTGGCGCGGCGTCCTCGACTCGGCGGCGCTGCCCCTGGCGTTGCGGGCGCTGACCGCGCGGACCGGCGCGGATCCGTCGGCGGTGCTGCTCGCCGTGTTCGCCCTCGCCGTGCACGCGACGTGCGGCGTCGACCCGGTCGTCGTCCGCCCTCTGGTCAGCAACCGCTTCCGCCCCGGCCTCGCCGACGTGGTCTGCACCGCCGTGCAGGCCGGGCTCTGCCAGGTGCCGGTTGCCGCCGGCTCCGCTGCCGCCACCGACGCTGCTTCGGCTGCCGGCTCCGCTGCGGCTGCCGGCTCCGCTGCCGGTTCCGCTGCCGGTTCCGCTGCCGGCGGCGGGGGTTTCGAGGAGGTGCTGGCGCATGCGAAGCGGGCGACGATGGGTGCCTACAAGCACGCGTACTTCGACCAGCGGGACCTGTTCGCGCTCGTCGACCGGGTCGGCGCCGAGCGGGGCGAGCGGCTGGAGATCGGCTGCTTCCTCAACGACCGCCGCGACCCTTCGGCCGGCGCGGGCGGCCCGGCCCCGACGGCGGCGGAGATCGCGGCGGCGCTGCCGGGGACGGTGTTCGACTGGACGGTCCGCCGGGACGCGCCGGGCTTCGAGCCGATGATCCTCGACGTCGAGGACACCCCGGGCGGCCTGCGCTGCACCGCGCACACCGACACGGCGCACATCTCCCCCGCCGACACCGCGGCGCTGCTGCAGCACCTGGAGCGGATCGCGGTCACAGCGTCAGGTGCTCGGCACGGCTGAGGTCGACCAGCTGCGTCATGTCCAGCGGCGGCTCGGGCCGGGTCGTGGTGACGGCGCCGTCCGCGCCCGTCTCGAAGTTCGCGGCGGAGACCCGGACGTGCACGCCGTCCCGCCGGTACGCGTCGACGGTGCGCCGCACGGCTCCGCCGCCGAGGTCGGCCGTGACCCGGACGACGACCGTGCCGTCCGCCTCCACGCTCCGCTCGCAGGTGCTGCCGGCGGCGCACCCGATCCCGGCGGGCTCGGCCTCCTTCGACACCTCGGCGTCGACGCGGGACACTCCGGCGGCGTCGGCGACGACGACCGCCGCCACGAACCGGCCGCCGTCCGCGTGGAACGCCATCCCCCGCTCGCAGCCGATCGCGTCCTGCAGCGTCGCCCCCGGCAGCGCCCGGCCGAGCGGCTCGGCGAGCGCCGGCGTCAGCATGCCCTCGGTCACGGCCTGGAGCCGCCGGGCCGCGTCCTCCGCCTCGGTGCTCGCCGGCGGCCGGGTGGCCGCGCCGGTGGGCTCGCACGTCGCCGGCGGCTGCGCGGCGGCGCCGCCGTCGCGGTCCCGGTCCACGACCAGCGGCACGGACGCCGCCGCGACGACCACCACCGCCGCGACGGCGACGAGCAACCGGGTCCTGGTCCGGTGGCGGCGCGCCCGGCGCACGACGGCGTCGAGGTCGACGCGCGACGGCGGGTGCGGCGGGTCGAGGCGGCGCAGTTCGTCGGTCAGCTGGTCCATGGTGACTCCTCCTGGACGGACATGCGCTCCCGCAGCGTGTCGAGGGCCCGCGCCGCCTGGCTCTTCACGGTGCCGGTGCCGCACCCGAGCTCCCGCGCGGTCTCCTCGACGGAGAGGTCGCAGCAGTACCGCAGCACGACCACGGCACGGCGGCGGGGCGGGAGCTCGTCGAGCAGCGCCAGCAGCGACACCCCGTCACGTACGCGCGATTGCCCTCGACATCCGTTGCCACAACCACCTGACACCGACGGCGGCGTCCAGGGTTGCTCAGGATCCGCTACAGCTCCTGCGCGCGGTCCGCTACAGCTCCTGCGCGCGGAGCAGGTCGGCGAACTCCGGGTACGACGAGTCCGACTTGGGGAGGATGCCGGCGGCGACCATCGCGGGACCGAGTTCCCGGCGCACGTCTTGGTCGTCGCACTCCAGGCCGAACTGGATGACCTCGGCGACGACCTCGGTCGTGCCGGCGCGGAAGATGGTGCCGCTGTCCACCTGGTACAGCCACGCGTCGAACCTGGGCTCGTCGCCGTCGACCACCCGCCACAGCCAGCAGAACCCGCGGAAGCCGGACTCGTCCTGGTCGTCGTCGGACAGCCGGGCCTCCGCGTCGAGGTCCTCGCCGTCGTACAGCCGGCCGGCCGCACGCAGCTGCTCACGCTCGACCGGGCTCAGCTCACCGGCGTCGGTGATCTCCCGCTCGTCCACGAATCGGCTCACCACGCCGCACAGCCAAGCGCACGCGACTTCCCGCGTCAACCGTCCGCGCTCGACCGTCCGCGCTCGACCGTCCGGATGAGGTGGTGCGCGGCTCAGCCGTCGGCGTTCTCCCGCCGTGTCGCCGGGGTGCCGTCGCGGTCCAGGTGCTCCACGGCGTTGAACCGTTCGGGCCGCAGCCGCTCGCCGTCGGAGCGCCAGCTGCTGATCGAGCAGTTGCCGAGCGTGCTGTCCCGGGCGAGCCGCATCAGGGTCGCCTCGTCGAGTCCTTCGACGAGGTACCGCACGAGCATGACGATCGCCTCGTGGCCGAACAGGACGACCCGGCCGCCCGGGTGCGCGGTCCGCACGTCGCCGAGCAGCGACCGCAGCCGCAGCAGCACGTCGGCCCAGGACTCGCCGCCCGGCGGGCGGTAGTAGAACTTGCCGAGCCGGCGGCGCCTGGCGGCCTCCACCGGCAGCCGCGCCTCGACGCCGCGGGTGGTGAGCAGGTCGAGGACGCCGAGCTCGCGGTCGCGGAGCCGCTCGTCGAGCACGGCCGGGACGTCCATCCCGGCCAGCGCCAGCTCGGCGGTCTGCCTCGTCCGCAGGTACGGCGAGACGACCGCCACCTGGGGACGCTCGTGCACGGGCAGGCCGGCGAGCCACCGCCCGACGGCCTGCGCCTGCTCGCGGCCGAGCTCGGACAGTGGGACGTCGGCGTCACGTTCCGGGATGGCGATCTCCTCGAGTCCACCCGCCTCGGCCTGCTCCGCAAGCACGTTGCCGGTCGACTGGCCGTGCCGGACGACACCGAGCCACTGAAGATCCACCATGTCGCCCCTTTGCCCGCCTGGATTCCTTTCACACAAGGACTCTGACAAGATCGGAGCTTCGATCCATGGGGGTTGCGCAACGATGCTCGCGAATGCGGTGTTCACGGTCGGTGTGGTCCTGGTCGTGGCGGGTGTCGTCGGCTGGATCGTCGCGGGGATCCTCAACCGGGGCGGTTCCCGGGGCGCCGTCCCGCAGCCGGGCGAGATCTGGTGGGCCACCGTCCCGTACCGCGACGGCGAGGGCGAGAAGCGCCGCCCCGCGCTCGTGCTGGCGGGCGACGGCCGGTCGTACACCATCCTGAAGATCACCAGTCAGGACAAGAGCCACCGGCATGACCACATCGAGATCCCCACCCGCACGTGGGACCGGCGAGCCACGTACAACAGCTTCCTGGACCTCTCCGCGCCGTTTCAGCTCAACCGTCTGGACTTCGCCAACCGGGCCGGCGTCGTCGACCCGGCGACGTGGCAGCGGGTCGCGCAGCAGCACCGGGTCGGGATGCCGCTGCCGGCCGGTCGGAGCACGCCCTCGCCGGCCATCCGGGTGCTGAGCACCCTCGCGTTCGTGGCCGGCCTGTTCGCCATCTGCGCCGGCACGGTCGCGCCGTGGGTGAACGGGTTCCGCGACGAGATGGCGACGGCGGCGAGGGGCGACATGCCGCTGTACGACGCCGGCCGGACCGCCTCCGACCAGGGCTCCTCGGGCCGCGCCTACGACAGCACCCTCAACGGCGTCCACTTCGCCGACTCGACCGGCTTCTGGGTCGGCTGCGAGGGCAAGCCGTCGGCGGTGACGTTCGCGCTGGACGGCAAGTTCAAGCGCTTCACCGGTACCGCCGGACTCGACGCCGTCACACCGAAGGACGTCGTCGTCAAGCTGGTCGTCGAGGTCGACGGCAAGGACGCGGCGACGGTGTCCGTGAGCCGGACGGCCTCCGCACCGCTCGACGTCGACGTCACCGCCGCCCGCACACTGACCCTGTCCGCACTGCGCATGAAGGGCACCTGCGGCAACGCCACCCGCCCGTACGGCGCCGTCGGCGACGCGCTGCTGCACCAGTCCTGACCTCCGGCACCCGTCCTCACCTGCGCTGCGGCGTCGGCGAGTGCTGCGGGGTCGGCAACTGCGGGGTCGGCGAGTACTGCGGGGTCTGTGACGGGTCCCGCGTCTGCGGCGCGACGATCGTCGCCGGCGTGAGCGGTGCCGGCGTGCCCGGCGGGGGTAACGGCTCGAAGGTCGGCTTCTCCTCACCGTGCTCGCCGCCTTCGACGACCGGCGGCTGCCCGTTCTGCCGGCCGGTGACGGGCGACTGCGACGTCGCCTGCGGCTGCGTCGCCGGCCGCGTCGGCTCCGCACCGCCGGCCCCCTGCGTCACAGCCAGCGCCACGACCGCCCCGACCAGCACGGCGAGCACCACCAGCGAGCCGGCCACGTGTCTGGGTCCGAGCGCCTTCTCGTCGTCCACGCCGAAATTGTCGTACCTCTCGGGCACGATGCTGGCATGCACCTCGTCACGCACGGCGCCGGCACCCCGGTGCTCGCCCTGCACGGCTGGACCGTCGACCACCGCATCATGTCCGGCTGTCTGGAGCCCCTCTTCACCCGCCGCCCCGGCTACCGGCGCCTCTACCCCGACCTGCCCGGCATGGGCCGCACCCCCGCCGGCACCGCCACCACCACCGACGACATCCTCGCCGCCGTCCTGACCCTCATCGGCACCGTCCTGGGCGGCACGCCGTTCCTCCTCGTCGGCGAGTCCTTCGGCGGCTACCTGGCCCGCGCCGTCGCCCGCGCCCTGCCCGACCAGGTCCTCGGCCTGGCCCTCATCTGCCCCGTCGGCCAGACCCTGGACCGCGACCTTCGGGTCCGCCCGCCGCACCAGGTGCTGCGCTCCACCCCAGGCCTCCTCGACGACCTCGACCCCGCCACCCGGGCCGCCTACACCGACGGGGCCGTCGTCCAGACCCCGCAGACGCTGCGCCGCTTCCACGAAGAGATCGCGCCCGCCATCCAGCTCACCGACCACGCGGCGATCGCCCGCTTCGAGCAGCGCTGGCACCTGACCGACGGACCGGAGGGCCCGGCACCGTTCGGACGCCCGACACTGATCCTGTGCGGCCGCCAGGACTCGTCCGTCGGCTACGCCGACCAGTACGCACTGCTCCCCCACTACCCGCGCGCCACGTTCGCCGTCCTCGACGTCGCCGGCCACAACCTCCAGATCGACCAGCCCACCCTGTTCGAAGCCCTGATGGACGAGTGGCTCGACCGCTGCACCGCCGAGCCGCCCATGTGACCACACTCCACACCCCGCTGACCGACCCGTCGAATCAACGCACCCCGGCCACACCCCACCCCGTAATCCACCGATGCACGCCCGAGCTCTTCGGCCGGAGACGGTGTTGCGTGCGCTGCTCCTGCGACGCCCGGCGGGCGGTGCGCGACCACGTGCTGCGGCAGGCCAGCGGCGCCAGAATGCCCAGCCGTGCCACCCGGCCCCAACGGATGGCGCCGGCAATGCTGCCAGCGGGCACCACCTCCAGCAGCGGCATGCGGCAAACGACCTCAGAACGACCGACCGACACCAACGACCCACATCCACAGCGCAACCAACAGGCACCACCTCCAGCAACGGCAGGCAGGCGGCAAACGACCTCAGAACGACCGACCAGCGCCAACAGGCCCCCATCCGCAGTGCAACCAGTGGGCACCACCTCCAGCGGCGGCAGCCGGCAACCGCCCCAGGACGACCGACCGACGCCAACGACCCACGTCCACAGCGCAACCAACAGGCACCACCTCCAGCAACGGCTGACTGCTGGCGGCGGGCAGCCCTCAGGAGGACCGGCGGCGCCGACGGTCCACATCGGCGGCGCGGCCGGCGGGCACTGCCACCGGTAGCGGCTGGCTGCGGCGGCGGGCGCCACAGGAGGACCGGCGGCGACAACGACCTACGTCCGCAGTGCGACCAGTGGGCGCTACCTCGAACAGCGGCTGGTGTGGCGGCTGACTACCGGCGGCAGGCAGCCCCAGGAGAATGGCGGCGCCGACGGTCCACATCGACGGCGCGGCCGGCGAGCACTGCCACCGGTAGCGCCTGACTGCTGACGGCGGCGCCACAGGAGGGCCAGCGGCGACAACGACCCATGTCCGCAGTGCGACCAGTGGGCGCTACCTCGAACAGCGGCTGGTGTGGCGGCTGACTGCTGGCGGCGGGCAGCCTCAGGAGACTGGCGGCGCCGATGGTCCACATCGACGGCGCGGTCGGCGGGCACTGCCATGGGTAGCGGCTGACGGCGGGCGCGGGCCCAGGAGGACCGGCGGCACCAACGGGCACGTCGGCGGAGCGGCCAACGGGTTCTGCCCCGGTAGCGGCTGGCGGGGTCAGGATGACCAACTGTGCCAGCGGGCGCCGGTAATTGGCGTCGGCGGTGCGGTCAGCGGTTGCTGCCTCCAACAGCGGCAGGCGGCAAGCGACTCCCGAGAACCGGCGGCGTCGACAACCCACGTCAGCAGCGCGGCCTCCTGGTGCCGTTTCAGCAATGGCTGGCGGCAGTCGGCCCAAGCGAGCCGGCGGCGCCGACGATCCGTGTCGGCAGTGCGCGACGAGGCCGTCCAATGCCGTGGCCAGTTGGAGGCATGAGCTCAGCCCGGGCACACCGCCACCGTGGAGCATCACGGGCGCCGCGAGATTCTCATGATCCGGAAGACTTTGTGCTGCTATGACGACACAAACTCTTCCGGATCATGGGGAAGGGAGGAGGGCGGGCACCGGATGCGGCGCGCATGCGCCGCTTGGTCTGCCTCGCGCCATAGCGCGGGCAGTGCGTCGCGGAGCGGCGCATTGGGGCTGCGGGTGAGAATCCCCGCCGGGCCCCGCCGCGGCAGCGGTGGGGGGAATTACAGCGTTACAGCGGGCGGGTGGCGGCCGGACGCCTGGTCGCCACCCGCCCTGGGCCCTGACCGTCGGCGTCGGTCAGGGGGGTCGGGGTCAGCCTGTGTAGACGCGGAACTCCGAGATCTGGCCAGCGGGCCAGCCGGTGTTGGCGGTGAAGTTCAGGCGCAGGTAGCGGACGCTGGTGGTGTTGGGCAGGGTGATGGTGACGGTGTTGCCGGTCGACTGGTTGAACGTGTAGGTGGCGGAGCCGACGATCGTCGTGCCGGTGGCGCCGTCGGTGACGGACAGCGTCTGGTTGCGGGTGCCCCAGTTCGACGGCAGCGTGAGCACGACGCGGCGGGCGGCGGTGGCGGCGCCGAGGTCGACCTGGAGCCACTGCGGCCAGGCGTTGTTGGCGCTCTCCCAGTAGGTGCCGGTGTTGCCGTCGACGGCGTTGCCGCTGCCGTACACCTGGGTGTGGCTGCTCTCCGACGTGGGGCGGCCCTGGGCCAGGTTGGTGTTCGTGTTCGGCGGCGGCGCGGTGGTGACGGTGACGGCGTTGGAGGCGCCGGACGTGTTGCCGGCCGCGTCGTAGGCGGCGACGGTGAAGGTGTACGAGGTCGACGCGGTCAGGCCGGTGGCGGTGAAGGCGAGCGTGCCGGTGGTGCCGATCGCGGTCGAGCCGGAGCCGTTGACGCGGGACACGCGGTAGCCGGCGACGCCGACGTTGTCGGTGGAGGCGTTCCAGGCGAGCGCGACGGTGGTGTCGGTGCTGCCGGTGACGCGCAGGTTACCGGGGACGCTCGGCGCGGTCTGGTCCGGGCCGGTCGGGAACGGAACCGTGAAGCGCGTCGCGGTCAGGGCGACCTGGCCCTTCAGCATCCGGCCGCCGTCGTTGGTGAGGCGCAGGTAGTAGTCCGACGAGCAGGGGGTGCCGTCCTCGTCGAGGGCGCGCATCCCGGAGTTCGTCGGCTGCCACGCGGCGCTCTCGGCGGTCTTCGCGATCTGGTTGCCCTCGTTGAACTCGTCGAACATGGAGATGTAGACGCTCGGTACGCCGGCGCGGGTGTGGTTGTAGAACTGGCGCCACATCAGCTCGCCGTGGCGGCGGTGGCCGGCGGCGAGGTCGCCGGGGATGACGCACGGCTGGTAGTCGATGCCGCGGGCGTTGAGGTCGGCGAGGTCGGGAAGGACGCGGTTGGTGTAGAACCAGTCGGCGCCGTTGTTGTCGCTGATCCGGCCGACCATCCACGGCGAGATCATGTTGAACGCGTGGTACACGTCGATGAACCCGGCGCGGGAGTCGTCGGTGCCGAGGCGCCAGTGGGTCGGGACGCCGCCGATCACGTAGCAGCCCTGGCCCTTGAACCAGTTGATGACGTCGAGGCACTGCGCGGGCGTGAACGGGCGGCCGTCGTCGTTGAAGCCGAAGCCCCAGATGCACACGACGGGCTTGCCGTTCTGGCGGGCGTAGGCGGAGGAGGCGGTGTACGCCGACATCTTCGTCGTCCAGTCGGTCTTGATCTCCGACTGCATGGTCAGCCACCAGGTGACGTCGTACATGATGTAGAACTTGCGGCCGGTCGCCTCCGCGGCGGAGCGGACCTTCGCCGCCATCGCGTCACGGGTCGGTCCTTCGCCACCGAACGGGTTGAAGCGCTGCAACGCCGCGACGTCGCAGCCGTTCTGCTGCATCCAGCGGAAGTGGGTGTCCACGGTCTGCTGGTCGTAGGAGGAGAAGAGGTTGGCCGGCTGGCCGTTGCCCAGGTTGGCGAAGTTGCTGCGGTACCCGCGGGTGAAGTCGCGCATGTCGGGCCAGCAGGTGATCGAGCAGGCGCCGGGGGCGGGCGGCTGCGACCAGTTAGGGCTGTAGTGCCACCAGCCGTTGATCGGGGCGCCGTCGCCCGGGGCGGCGAACCAGCCCTGGTAGCCGACGGTGACCTTGCCGACGACGTCGCCGGGCGGGCTCGCGGCCTCGGCCGGTTGGGTGGCGGCCGCGATCGGCAGGGCGGTGGCGGCCGTCCCGGCGAGCGCGGTGGTGATGACGGAGCGGCGGGAAACTCCCATGTGGACTCCTCGGGTGTGCCCGTCGCGGCGTCCGGGGTCCCGCGGGGCACGGTCGACGGCGCCGGCCCGATGGCGGTCGGGCCCGCGAACGGCACCGCGGCCCGTGCCGCGAATGGTGCTGCGGCTGGTGCTCCGGGCTCGCGTTGCGGCTGGTGCTGACGACGGTGCGGCGGGACGGCTGACTGGCGACGGGGCGGGCGGGGGCTTGTATCGGCGGTGCAGCGGGCAGGCGGACCCGCGGACCGGCACTGAGCAGCCCACGCGGTGTCACGGCGCGGTTGGCGGTGCTGCCGATGTCGGCTTCTGGGCTGGAATCCTGCCAGCAACCCGCAGCTTCACGCAATACTTCGATGCGATCCCCGCAAGATTTCGACGACCATAGTGCGATCCAAGGGGGTCTCTTGACACGATCGTGAATGTGCAGCTCAGAGGCACATTGAGAAGGTTCTTCGCCTGTTGGGTAAGATCTTCGATGTGGCAGCCACAGCAGCGCAGCGCTTCGCGGAGATCAACACGCCGCACCCGCCGGCCGAGACGAAAATCCTCATGCGGCGGGCGGTCGTCCTCGGCGGCAGCATGGCCGGTCTGATGGCCGCCCGGGTCCTCGCCGACCACGCCGACGAGGTCGTCATCGTCGAGCGCGACGACACCGACGTCAACGCCGGCCCGCGCCCGGGTGTGCCGCAGGGCAGCCAGGTCCACGCGCTGCTGCCCGCGGGACAGGTGCAGCTCGACCGCTGGTGGCCGGACTTCACCGAGCGCGCGATCGCGGCCGGCGCCCCCGACGAGGGCCGCACCGACGCGAAGATCTTCATCAACGACGAGCTGCGCGTGACCACCGAGCCGCCGCCGGAGAAGCCGATCCTCATCACCACCCGCCCGTTCCTGGAGGCCCAGGTCCGCCGCCGGGTCCTGGAGAGCCCGAAGGTCCGGATGGTGTACGGGCGCGCCGACGGCCTGCTGTTCGCCCCCGGTGAGGGTGGCGGCGTGGTCGGGGCCCGCTACGTCCCGGCGGCGACGGGCACCCCGGCCACCGGAGCCGACGACGGCGGGCGGCAGGGCGCTGCCGGTACCGACGCCGCAAACGCTGACGGAGGACAGGACGCTGCCGTCGAGCTCGCCGCCGACCTGGTCGTCGACGCGATGGGGCGGGCGAGCTCGCTCAACGACTGGCTCGAGGCGCACGGCTGGCCCCGCGCACCGATGCAACGCATGCCGATCAAACTCAACTATGCGTCGGCCCTGTTCGAGCGCGACCCCGCGGTCAGCGACACGTGGATCGCGATCTCGCAGACCACGCCGGCGAAGGACCGGGTCGCCCGCATCGGCGGCATCAACTCCGTCGAGGGCGACCGCTGGATCATGCTGGTCGCCGGCTACGACGCGGACCGGCCCAGCCGCGACGTCGAGGAGTTCGCGAAGCGCTGCCGGCAGTACTTCCCGACGATGTTCGGCGACATCGCCGAGCGCGGGAAGATGATCGGCAACGTCATCACGTATCACCAGGCCGACAGCCGCCGGCGCGACTTCGACCAGGTCGACCGCCTGCCGACGGGGATCATCGCGGCGGGTGACGCGGTCGCGTCGTTCAACCCCGTGTACGGCCAGGGTATGACGTCCGCGACGCTGCACGCGTCGTGCCTCTCGGAGTGGCTGCGCACCGGGCCCGACCTCGCCACCGAGCCGGCCCGCGGCTACTTCGAGCGGGTCCGCGTGGTGGTCGACGCGGCCTGGCAGGTGTCGACGTTCGCCGATCTCGGGCTGCCGCACATCACCAGCGGCCAGCCGCGCGGCTACAAGGTCATCAAGTGGGCCAGCGAGGTCATCCTCAAGGCCTCCATGACGGACTCCGTCACGAGCCAGAAGCTCAACCGGGTGACCACGATGCTGGACCACCCGAACGCGCTCGCCAGCCCGGGGCTGCTGCTGCGGGCGCTGCGGCTGAAGTGGTTCGGCGGCGCCCGCGCCTGACCTCGGAGCGTCAGCTCATCCAGAGCTTCGGAGCGTCAGCTCATCCAGATGACGACGCTGTCGCCGTCGGCCGCGGCGGCGTGGAAGAACGCGACCAGGGTCTCGTAGGACGACCGCAGGTAGTCCAGGGACCCCGGCTCGTGCCAGATCATCGGGTACACGTCGTCGGCGGTCAGCGCCGCCGGCTCGTAGTGCGCGGCGAGGTCGGCGAACGGGGTGACGTCGAGGAACCCGGCGGCGGTCGCGACCTCCTCGGGGGTGAGCACCCGCGGCGAGTCGTAGCCCCACTGCTCGTCGGTGATCGGCACGCCGCCGCTGATCACGTCGACGGGCGCGTCGATCTGGGCGAGCAGGAACTCCAGCCCGCCCCACGCCTTGTCGACGTCGACGTGCGGCCGGTCGGTGATCTGGTCGTTCGCGGCGAAATGATCGGTGCGCAGCAGGACGCGCAGGTCGGCCAGGTCGCCGTCGCGCAGCCGCGCGTACTGCGTGATCATGCTCATGAGGCGCGATCGTAGCCGAGCGCCCGGCGGGCCTCACCGACCTGGCGTGCGACGGCGGCGGCGCCGTGCTCCGCGGCGAGCCGCTCCGCCCGCTCCAGCAAAGACGGCACCTCGTCGTGCCGCCGCGCCGCCGCCTCCAGCTGCGCCAGGGTCAGCAGGCTCGCCGCGACGCCCGCGTGGTGACCGGCCCGTTCCCGCAGCCGCACCGCGTCGAGCAGGTGCTCGCGTGCCTCGTCGAGCCGTCCCGCCAGGTGCGCGGAGATGCCGAGGTGATGCAGTACCGACGACAGGGTGAGCGTGTCGTCCTCGGCCTTCGCGAGGACTCTCGCCCGTTGCAGCGCGGGGACCGCCGCGTCGTCGTCCTGGCGGACCACCTGATGGAAACACCCGATCCAGAACAGCGCCTCACCCTCGCCGCGCGCGTCGCCGAGCTGCTGGTAGAGCTGCGCCGCGCGGGAGAACAGCGGCAGCTCCGCCGGGTCCTCGACCCTGTCCCGCAGGAACCGGGCGTGCACGACCCTTCCGCGGGCCAGGGCGAGGTCCGCCTCGACCGCGTCGAGCTCGCGGTCGGCGGTGGGCAGCGCGTCGTGGTCGTCGCCGAGGACGCTCCGCTCGTACAGCTCCCGGGCCCTCGCCAGGCGGTGCTCCGCGCTCATCCGGCAAGCATAGGACCCGGTGGATCAGATCCGGCTCGTCAGATCCGGGCCAGCCGGCGGGCCCGCACATGACCGATCGCGAGCAGGACCACGGCGATCGCCGCGAAGACGACGATCGTCGGTCCGAGCCGCCACGTCAACGTGTCCGCCGGCCGGTAGGTGTCCAGTGGCGCCGGGAGGTGTACGGAGTTGTCGAGGATCACGACGACGGTCAGGACCGCGACGGCGATCGGCAGGCGCGGGTCCGCCACGACACCGACGGTGATCGCGGCCAGCAGCGCGAGCGGGTAGAAGAGGCCGTACCCCGGGGAGAAGTAGGCGCCGGTGACCAGGAGATAGCCCAGCCACATCAGCAGGCCCACCGGCGCGGCGACCAGCCAGACCGCGGAGATCCTGCGCCGCTCGGGGCTCCGGTCGGCGACACTGAGACCCACGAGCACGACGAGCGCGGTGAGCAGCAGGTGCGAGACGCCGTCGGACGCGAACGGCACGGCGGTCCACAGGCCCGTGAGCACGGTCGCGGTGACCGTCCGGCCCGCGAGCAGCGCGAGGATGGCGCCGGCGCCCAACGCGGCCGTGAGGACCCCCCAGACGACCATGGTCGACAAGTAGACGTCGAGGCGGATGTCGTACAGGAAGTAGAGCAGCGCGAGGAGCGACTGCGCCTGCAGGACCAGGGCGCCGATGCGCAGCCCCTCGGACCAGACCGCGCCGGCGGTGCGGTGGCGCCGCAGGCCGAACCGCTCCTTCGTGCCCTGCACCAGGATGCTCGCCGCCTGCCGCGGGCTCGGCGTCCGGCGGCCGGGCTCGGCGGCGTCGAGCAGGGTGCCGAGCATCTCCTCGCCGCGCCCGGTCCGCCATGCCTTGGGGTACGCCCGCAGCAGCGCCTCGTAGCGGCGGGCGAGGACGGCCTCGGGGCCGGTGCTCGTGCCTGCGCTCGTGCCGGCCTGACTGTCGGCGCTCGTGCCGGGCTCGCCGCCCCCGTGGCGGCGTGCGCTCATGTCGGCCTCGCCGGCGGGTGTGGGCGTGCGGGCCTCGTCGGCGGGTGTGGGCGTGTCCGCCTCGTCGTGGGCGGGTGTGGGCATGCCGGGCTCGCCGCCCCCGTGGCGGCGTGCGCTCGTGCCGGGCTCGCCTGTGCCGGGCTTGTCGTGGTGGTGCGGGGTGCTCATGCGGGGCTCACCGCCGTGTTGATGGCGCGGCGCCGGGCCGTCGCGTTGGTGACGACCTTCGCGGCGGCCGCGAGCCGGGCCGCCTCCTCCTGCAGGGCGGCGCCGCCGTCGGCGGTGAGCGCGTAGTAGCGCCGGGCCCGCCCGTTGACGATCTCCTCGCTGACCACCTCGACCAGGCCTGCCTCGGCGAGCCGGTCCAGCACGGCATACAGCGAGCCGGCGGCGAGGCGGACCGACCCGTCCGACAGTGCCTCGACCCGCTTGATGATGACGTATCCGTGCAGCGACCCGTCCAACAACGCGGCGAGCACGAAGTAGCTCGGTGATCGCAGTTGTATAGTCATGTGAGAAGACTATCCGTGTCACATGTCCATCGCAAGCGACTCATCCACGCAACTCACTGTCAGGGACTCGCTCGCAGTCGCCACCACCGCCGCCCGCCGATACAACCGGTGAACCCGATGCCGGGCAGTTCCGGGTGTTGGGCAATGCGGCGGGCGGCGGGGCGGAGTTTCATCGGGCGCGCCGGCGTTCATGGTTCGGTGCGGCGCGGCAGCTGCACTGCGGCGCGGCATCCTCGCTCAGGCGCGGCAGGCTTCGCTGCCGTGTGACGGCGGCCCTCGCAGGGCTCAGCCGATGATGCGGCGCCCGGCGTAGAACGCGTAGACCTTGGCGATCCGGACGTGGTCGCCGGGGTGCGGTGCATGGATCATCATGCCGTCACCCAGATAGATGCCGACGTGGCCCGAGCTGGGAAACACCAGGTCTCCGGGCTGCAGTTGGGCCCGGGACACCGACCGTCCGCGGCCGATCAGGCCGCCGGTCTGGTGCGGAAGCTTGATGCCGGCCCGGGCATAGCTGGCCACGACCAGCCCCGAGCAGTCGAACGAGTTCGGCCCGGCCGCGGCCCACACGTACGGCTTGCCGAGCTGCGCTCGGGCGTACGCCAGAACGGCGCTCACCGACCCGGCGACGACCGGCGTCTGCACCTGCGGCACCGCGGGCTTCTTGGGCTTCTGCTTGGGTTGCGCCTGGTTGGTGGTCTTGACCTTCGGGGCCTTCACCACGGCTTGGACCGCCTGTGCGGTCTGGATGACCGGCCGGACCGGCGGGTTGCGCCGCTCGAAGAACCGGTCCGCGCGCAGCACCGGTGTGCGTGCGGCGAGCTGTTGCGGGATCTCGGCGGCGGCGGTCGGTTGACGACTGGCGGCGGCCGAGGTGGGTGCGGGCAGGACGACGGCGGACAGGACTATTGAAACCGCGACGAGGCGGAGAACTGAGGACAGAACGTGCTCCAACGCTAGGTCCAGGACTCAGCTGTGCATCCTGTGGCCGCCAGCGCGACCCGCCCTGCGACTGAGGCAAGGGCTTTCCAGGAACCTGGACGAGACCGAACTGTTGTCAACACCCGGAATGAACCGCGGTGTAGTTCGGAACCTATGGCGTCGAAACGAGATCATCGACCGCTCATCATCGATCTCACACGCGATGTCACCCCGCCCTCCGGCGCGTCGGAGCGGTACCGACGACAGCGATGGCAGGCGATTGGACCATCGAGGTCCGTGACGTCGTGGACACTCCAGGGATGCGAAAAGCGCGCGCCACCACCGGAAGCGGCCGGCCGTCAGCCCGCTTCGTCAGTGGTCAGCCCGTCTCGCCGGCGGTCAATCCGGTCTCGTCGGCGGTCAGCCCGTCTCGTCGGTGAACAGGCTGGGGAGGTTGACGACGATGCCTTCCTGGCTGCTGCGGGCGATGACGACGACCGCCTCTTCCGCGCCCGGGTTCTCCTCGCGGTGCGGCACGAACGGCGGCACGAAGACGTAGTCGCCCGGCTCGGTCTCGATCCTGACCTCCCGGCCGCCTTCGGCGAACACGAAGACCGGATGGCCGGACACGACGTAGATGGCGGTCTCGGCCTCGCCGTGGTGATGGTCGCCGGAGCTGGTGGCGGGGGCGACGTGGGTCTGCCCCATCCAGACCTTCTCGGAGCCGACGGTCTTGCCGGAGACCGCCTCCAGGCGGGTCATGCCGGTGGTCTGCCGGGTGTCGCCACTGAGCTCCCTGCCCTTGATGTGCCGCAGCGGTGCGTGCCAGCGATCCTCCATCCTCGAACCCTACCAACAGCTTCAATATGTTCATTACGCTCATCTTTGAGTCATTTAGTCCGTTTTGTCGTTAAGGTCACCAGTGGCTGGGCATGAGGCCCGGCCGGACGGGAGCGACGAAAGCATGAACCGCAGGAGTCTGCTGCTGGGGGCGGGCGCGGTCGGCCTCACGGCCGCCGTCGGCGGCGCCGCGATCGCGGTGGCCGCGCCGGAGGACACCGAGGCGGGACGGCGGCCTCAGCCGCTGCTCACCTGGGAGCTGACCGGCGGGTTCGTCCCCGCCGGCTGGACCGCGCTGCGCCCCGCGCGCCTCGCCGCCTACGAGGACGGCACGCTCATCGCCGACGCCACCCGCCGGCTGAAGATCAGCCAGGGCACGCTGCGCTCGCTGCGCAACCACGCCCTGCTGGTCCTGCGCGACCCCGCGAACTCCCGCCGCCGCCCCGGCGCCCCGATGATCGCCGACGTGCCGTCGACGGTCTTCACCGTCCGTGGCAACGGCCGGCGCTTCCGTGCCCAGTACGAGGGGCTCGAGGAGACCCGGTCGGACAGGGCGTACCCGCAGGCGTCGTACTCACTGCTGGACCACCTGGCCCAGCTGCGCGACCGCACCCTGCGGACGGGTTCGTCCTACCACCCCGACGCGGTGCGGCTCATCGCCGTCAAGCTCGACCCGGCCCAGCAGCCGTCGACCCCACCGCCGTCGACCCGCCCGTCCCCCGTGGCCCAGTGGCCCGCGGACGTGCCGCTGCCCCGCCTGGGCAAGGACGAGTTCGTCGCCCAGCTCGACCTCCGCGGCCGCCAGGCCCGCGCCCTCCTGCGCGCCCTGCCCCACCCCGACCCGTCGAGCTGGCCGGTCCTCGCCACCCCGGACGGCACCCGCTTCCAGGTCAACCACCGCTTCCTGCTCCCCCACGAGTGAGCACGAGCCGCCGGTTTGGGCGGCAATGGAACGCAGCGTAAAGTGGTGATGACGCCATCGAAGATCAATTAGGTGGGCGTTGGTACGGTGCTTAGGTAAGCAGGCGCCGCACCCGCCGGAGTCGTGTGATGGGGTCGCGAGTCGTCGCTCTGCCCGCCCCACCCAAGGGCGACGAGTCCGGCCGGTCCGCCGCCGGCCCGCACTCAGGCCCGCGCCCGGGAAGCCAGGCGCCGGCCACAGCGGGCAGGCGGGGCCACGGAGTTACGCGCTGGGGTTAGTGTCAGGCTGCGGCGCAGAGTTCACCGCGCGACTGCCGTACGGGGCCCTGCGACGCTGCCGCGCGGGGCTCTGCGACGCGAAGTTCACTGTGCGGCTGCCGCGTGAGGCTCTGCCGCGCGGAATTCACCGTGCGGCTGCCGCATGGGGCCCCGCCGCGCGGAATTCACCGTGCGGCTGCCGCATGGGGCCCCGCCGCGCGGAGTTCACCGGCGGCGCGGAGTTCACCGTGCGGTTGCCGTGGGGCCCTGCCGCGCGGAGTTCACCGTGCGGCTGCCGCGTGAGGCCCCGCCGCGCGGAGTTCACCGGCGGCGCGGAGTTCACCGTGCGGTTGCCGTGGGGCCCTGCCGCGCGGAATTCACCGTGCGGCTGCCGCGTGAGGCCCTGCCGCGCGGAGTTCACCGTGCAGCTGCCGCGTACGGCTGCCGCGTGGGGCTCTCAGGGCGGGGCTCAGTGCGGGGCTGCGGCGGTGACGCCGTGGACGACGGTGGCGATCAGGCGGTCGAGGGTGGCGTCGACGGACTGGGGCAGGCCGAAGCCGCCGGAGGTGTGCAGGACCGCGAAGCCGTGCATGGCGGCGCGGGCGATCCGCGTGGCGTGGACGAGCTCGTCGTCGGCGAGGCCGCAGCCGCGCAGCACGGCGAAGCACACCTCGACGAACCTGTCCGCGGCGGCCGTGACCGCCGGGTCGGGGTCAGGGGCCTGCGGCAGCAGCGCGTAGCGGTGCGGGTGGGTCATCGCGTAGCGGTGGTAGGCGCGCATGAGGGCTTCGAGGGCGGTGTCGCCGCTGAGGCCGAGCACGGCGGTGGTGGCGGCGGCGGTGAACTCGTCCAGGAGGCGCACCGCAAGAAGGTTGCGCAGGTCGGTGAGGCTGCCGATGTGCTTGTACAGCGACGGCGTGGCCACCCCAGTCCGAGCCGCGACCGCCGCGAGGGTCAGCGCCGCCGGGCCCTCGGAGTCCACGAGGGCCAGTGCGGCGTCGACGACCGCGTCCCGGCTCAGGCCCGCCCTAGGCATGGGCCGCGTCCACGAGGGCCAGTGCGGCGTCGACGACCGCGTCCCGCCTCAGGGCTGGCCTAGGCACGGGTGGCGGGCTGGTTGAGGAACGCGAGGACGGCCGACGCGGTCTCGGTGGGGAACTCCGAGTGCGGGTAGTGGCCGGCGCCGTCGATCATCGTGACGGTGGCGCCGATGCGGGAGGCGACCAGAGCGGCCTCGGCGGCGGGGTCGGGGAAGTCGGGGTCCTTGGTGCCCATGAGCACCAGGGCGGGCGTGCGGACCTCGCCCATGCGGGCCTCGCACACGGACACGTCGGCGGCGAACATCGCCCGCAATGCTGCCATACGGCCGGGCTCGGCGAGGTTCGCGGCGAGGGCGGCGCGCTCCGCCTTGTGGTTCGCGGGTTTGCGGGTCTTGAACAGGCTCGACCAGTACAGCATCCACAGTGGACGGAAGCGGCCGACGGCGGCGATCGCCAGGCGCATCACGGGGTTCGGCGCGGGCATGACCCTGGCGAACGGGGCGCAGAGCACGATCGCGCGGAAGAGCGAAGGGGCCTCGGCGGCGGCCCAGACCGCGCTGGCGCCGGTGTAGGAGTTGGTGAGCAGCACGGCCGGGCCGGCGTCGAGGTGGCGCAGGAGCGCGACGGCGTCGCGGGCGATCGCCTCCGGTGAGTAGTCGGACCAGACGGCGTCGGAGGAGCCCGCGCCGCGCAGGTCCATCGTGACGACGCGGTGGCCGGCGTCGACGAACAGCGGCCGGATCAGCTCGTACGTCATCCGCGTGACGCCCATCCCGGGCAGGCACAGCAGGAGCGGCCCGTCGTTGCCGCTGTCGTCGTACCCGATGCGGCCACCCTCAACAGCGAAGCTAAGTTCCATAGCTTTAAAGCTAATGCCATTAGCCAACAAACACAAGACCCGGGGCTCAGGCGATCCCCGCCGCCTTGCACGCCTCCGCGTAGGCGCCCGCGCACAGCGCCGAAGGCGTGACGAAGCCGTCCTTCACCACCGTGGACGCGATCGTGTCTCTGGTGACGGTCACCGGGTCGAGCAGGATCGACGGGACCTGGCCGGCGCCGTTGTCGACGCTCGCCGGCGCGGCCGGCCGCTTGCCGCGCACCAGGTCGTTCGCGAGGGCCGCCGCGGTCTCGGCCTCGGTGCGGATCGCCTTGTAGACGGTCATGTACTGGTCGCCGACGAGGATTCGCTGCAGCGCGGCCGTCTCCGCGTCCTGCCCGGTCACCGGCACCTGCGGTAAGCCAAAAGCCTTCATCGCGGCGATCGCGGCGCCCGCGGTGCCGTCGTTCGCGGCGTACACGCCGACGATCGTGCGCCCCCGGAGGGTCGGCAGGGTGCGGGCCGTCCACGCCTTCGCGTTGTCGGGGTTCCACTCGGCGGTGTCGGACTCGGCGGCGACGCGGACCTTGCCGTCGAGACCGGCGTGGGCGCCCTGCTTGAACAGGGTGGCGTTGTTGTCGGTGGGTGAGCCGTTGATCCACAGGATCTCCCCCGCCGCCGCCTTCGGGCCGAGGGCCTGCAGCAGCGCCGCCGCCTGCAGCGCGCCGACCTTCGCGTTGTCGAAGGAGATGTAGTAGTCGACCGCGGTCTTGAGCACCAGGCGGTCGTACGAGATGACCGGCACGCCCTTCGCGGCCGCCGCGGAGACGATCTGGCCGGCGGCGACGCTGTCGACGGGGGTGAGCACGAGGACCTTGGCGCCCTTGGCGAGCGCGTCCTGGGCCTGCTGCAGCTGGGTCGCGGCGTCCTGCTCGGCGTTGCGGTAGTCGACCTCGCAGGCCGGGCACAGCTCCGACAGCTTCTGCGCGAAGTAGGGCTGGTCGCCGGCCTCGTACCGGCTGGCCTTGCGCTCCGGCAACAGCAGCGCCACCCGCGCGGAGAAACCCTCGTCGCCGGTCTTGAGCGCCTCGGTGCAGCCGGACAGCACCGACAGCGAGAGCAGCAGCGCAACAAGGCGTCGCATACGCATCCTCAGTACTTGAAGCGCGACACGAGGCCGCGCATGTCGGAGGCCATCCGGGCCAGCTGGTCGACGGCCTCGCCGGTGCTGGTGACGCCCTCGTTGGTGGACCTGGTGGCGTCGGCGACGCCGGAGATGTTGGTGGCGATGTCGACGGACCCGCCGGCGGCCTCGTCGACGCTGTGGCCCATGGTGCGGGCGGTGACCGCCTGCTCCTCGACGGCGGCGGCGATCGAGTGCTGGTACTCGCTCATCTGCGCGATGACCTCGCCGATCTGGCTGATCGCGTTGACGGCGTCCTCGGTGTCGAGCTGAATCGCCTGGACGCGTTTGCCGATGTCGTCGGTGGCCCGGGCGGTCTCGCGGGCGAGGTCCTTGACCTCCTGGGCGACGACGGCGAAGCCCTTGCCGAAGTCGCCGGCGCGGGCCGCCTCGATCGTCGCGTTGAGCGCGAGGAGGTTCGTCTGCCCGGCGATCGACGTGATGACCTTGATGACCTCGCCGATCTCGCCGGAGGAGGCGCCGAGCTTGCCGATGGTCTCGTTGGTCGTGGCGGCGATCGAGACGGCGGTGGCGGTGACGGTCGCGGCGTGCGCGGTGCTGCGGGAGATCTCCTCGATCGCGGTGCTCATCTCCATGGCGCCGTTGGCCACGGCGGCGACGTGCTCGCTGACCTCGCCGGCGGCGCGGGCGACGAGTGAGGCGCGGGAGTTGGCGTCGGTGGCGCTGGTGTCGATCTGCCGGCTGATCGCGGTGAGCTCCTCCGCGGCCGCGGACAGCGTCGCGGAGTTGTCGCCGAGGCTGCTGACCGCCTCGCGGGTGCTGGCGGTCGCGGCGTTCAACGCGCGGGCCATGTCGCCGACCTCGTCGCGCTGCGGGATGTCGGCCTCGGCGGTCAGGTCGCCGGCGGCGACGGCGGTCAGCACGGCGTGGACGCGGCGGATCGGCCGGACGATGAGCCCGGTCAGGTAGCGGCTGAGCAGCATCGCCGCGGCGAGCCCGGCGAGCAGCGCGACGATCATGGCGATCCGCGCCCGGTTGTAGGCGTCGGCGGCGTGGCCGGCGCCGGACCGGCCGCTGGCCTGCTCGTAGGCGAGCAGGTCGGTGAGGGCCGCCATCGCGTTCGCGGAGACGGTGGCGCCGTCGCCGAGGTACGCGGCCTGGAAGCCGGGGATGTCACCGGCGGCGACGAGCGGCAGCAGCCGGTGGTCGCGGATGTTGCGGAACGCGCCCCACCAGATCTCGAAGCGGGCGAGCAGGTGCCGCTGCCTCGTCGTCGTGACCGTCGACCGGTACGCGGCGAGCTCCTTGTCGACGGCGGCGTCGGAGGCGGCGATGCCGTCCTGGAACGCCTTGCTGGCCACGGGCCCGTTGGACAGTGCGAGGTTCGCGACGTCGCCCTGGACCTTCATCGCCGACTGGCTCATCGCCGCGAGGTGCGACGAGGGCACGAGGTTGTTCCGGTACAGGTCGCCGGCCTTGGCGTTGACCTCGCCGAGGCTGCTGACCCCGACGCCGAGGACGACGGCCCCGACGGCGCAGCACACCAGCACCAGCAGCAGGAGTTTCCTGGCCACCGGCTGGTCGGCCAGCCACCGCCGTTTCGAACGCCGCGACTCTGCACGCTCCACGGATTCACCGATCGGCGGCGATACGTCCGACCTGAGCGGAACGACGGCCCGCGGCACGGTTCACAGCGCGCGGCGCAGCCACTCCTCCACGCCCGCGACGTGGATCGTCGCCCAGGAGCGGGCGAGCTCCGGCTGGCGGGCGCCGATCGCGTCGACGATCGCCTGGTGCTGCTCGCGGGTCCGTTCGGCGGCGCCCTCCTGGGTGAGGCCGCGCCAGATCCTGGCCCTGGTCGTGGGGCCGGACAGCCCGTCGATGAGGGAGCACAGCACAGCGTTGCCGGAGCCGGCCGCGATCTGCCGGTGAAACTCCAGGTCGTTGGCGACGAGCGCCTCGATCGTCGGGTCGTCGCCGAGCTGGTCGAGCACCGTCTGCAGCTTCGCGACGTCGGCGGGGGTCATCCGCTCGGTGGCGAGGGCGGTCGCGGCGGGCTCCAGGATCCGGCGCACCTCGAGGAACTGCAGGACGGTGTCGTCGCGGTGGAAGTCGACGACGAAGCTCAGCGCGTCGAGGAGCAGGTCCGGGGCGAGGCTGGTGACGTAGGTGCCGTCGCCCTGCCGGACGTCCAGGACGCGGATCATCGACAGCGCCTTGACCGCCTCGCGCAGCGAGTTGCGGGACAGGCCGAGCCGCTCGGCGAGGTCGGCCTCCTTCGGCAGCCGGTCGCCGGGGCCGAGCTCACCGGAGGTGATCATGCCCTTGATCTTGTCGATCGCCTCGTCGGTCAGTGCCATGTTTCCCTCATGGATTCCTCCGGGGCGACTGTATCGCCCGCCGTGCCGATGTCCAGCCGGTAGACCGCGGTGGCGGTCCCGGCGAAGATTGCCGCGCGACCCGCGTCGTCCGTGTCCAGCAGCACGTCGCGCAGCAGGTCCCGCATGGTGTCGAGGACGCGTCGGTACGAGGCTGCGAGCAGACAGACGGGCCAGTCCGACCCGAACATGAGCCGTGCGGGTCCGAACAGTTCGACGGCGGCCCGCACGTACGGGGCCAGGTCCGCCGCGGTCCAGGTGGTCCGGTCGGCCTCGGTGACCAGCCCTGACAGCTTCGCCGTGACGTTCGGGCACCCGGCCAGGAGCGCCAGGTCGCGCCGCCACGGGTCGAGCCCGCCGGAGCTGATCGCGGGCTTCCCGAGGTGGTCCAGGACGAACCGGACGTCGGGCAGGTCCCGGGCGAGGCGGGCCGCCTCCGCGAGCTGGTCGTGCCGGACGACCAGGTCGAAGGCGAGGCCGGCGGCACCGATCGCCAGCAGCCCGTCGCGGACGTCCGGCCGGTCCAGGTAGCCGGCCGGCTCGGCCTGCACCTGTGCGCGCAGCCCCACCAGGTGCTGCGCGCCCGGCAGCTCCCGGTACCGCGACAGGGGCAGGTCCACGGGGTCGGCCCAGGCGACCACGCCGGCGATCGACGGGGTGTCGAGGGCGTGCCTGAGCAGCACCGCGGCCTCGTCGGCGTCGCAGCGGCCGCCCTCGACGAGGACGGTGTGCGACACCCCCGCCGCGGCCAGCTCGGCCTCCAGGTCCGCGGGGGTGAACGTGCGGCGGATCGGGGCGAGCGAGGGGTCGTCGAGCCAGGTGTACCCGCCGTCCAGGTCCCACAGGTGGTGGTGCGCGTCGATGACCGTCACAGCAGCCCGGCCTCCCGCAGCGCCGGCCACAGCGACGCGGGCGGCGGGGTGCCGGCGAGCGCGGCGTTGCGGCGCACCTGCTCCGGGGAGTCGGCGCCGACGACGACGGCGGTGACGGCCGGGTCCGTGGCGGCGAAGGCGAGCGCCGCCGCCGGCAGCGTCGTGCCGTGCCGGTCGCAGGCGGCGGCGAGCTCGCGGGCCTTCGCGACGAGCGCGGCGGGTGCGGTGGCGTACTCGTAGGGCAGGTCGGCGCGCGGGTCGGGCAGCGCCAGGAGCCCGCTGTTGAACACGCCCGCGTTGTACACCTGGACCCCCGCCGCCTTGCACGCCGGCAGCAGCCGCTCCTTGGCGGTCTGGTCGAGCAGCGTGTGGCGGCCGGCGACGAGGACGACGTCTGGGGTGCACTCGACGACGACGCGGGTCAGCACCGCGGCGTCCTTCGACCCGGCGCCGATGGCGCCGACGACGCCTTCCGCGCGCAGTTCGGCGAGAGCCGGGAAGCCGGTGCGCAGCGCGACCTCCGGATGCTGCTCGGGGTCGTGCAGCAGCGCCACGTCGATCCGGTCGAGGCCGAGCCGGGCCAGGCTGGCCTCCAGGGAGCGGCGGATCCCGTCGCGGCTGAAGTCCCAGACCCGCCGGTGGGTGGCGGGCACCACGAACCCTTCGGTGTCCATGCCGCCGGCGTAGGACGGGTCGCCGACGAGGAGCCTGCCGACCTTGGTGCTGACGGTGTACTGGTCGCGGGGCCGCCCCCGCAGCGCCTCGCCGAGCCGCCGCTCCGACAGGCCGAGCCCGTAGTGCGGCGCGGTGTCGAAGAGCCGCACCCCGGCGTCCCAGGCGGCGTCGACGGTCGCGTGCGCCCGCTCGTCGTCGATCTCGTGGTACAGGTTGCCCAGCTGGGCGCAGCCGAGCCCGAGCTTCACGCCGGGGGTCGCAGTCGCAGGCCGTGCATGCCGCCGTCGACGGACAGCACGGTGCCGGTGGTCGCCCCGGCGAGGGGGCTGGCGAGGTAGGCGATGGCGTGCGCGACCTCCTCGGCGCTGACCAGGCGGCCGGTCGGCTGGCGGGTCTTGAGCGCCGCGAGCTCCGCGGCGGGGTCCGCGGCCTGGTCGAGGAGCCGGCGCACCCAGGGCGTGTCGGCGGTGCCGGGGTTGACGCAGCAGACCCGGATGCCTTCGCGGACGTGGTCGGCGGCCATCGCCGCGGTCAGCGCCTGCACGGCGCCCTTGCTGGCGCTGTAGAGGGCCCGGTCGGGCAGGCCGGCGTGGGCGGCGATCGAGCAGGTGTTGACGATCGCGGGGTGCGCGGAGCGGCGCAGGTGCGGCAGCGCGGCCCGGCTCACCCGGACCAGGCCGACGACGTTGACGTCGAGGACCCGGTGCCACTCGTCGTCGGGGTTGCTCTCCACGGTGCCGATGGCCCCGATGCCCGCGTTGTTGACCAGGATGTCGATGCCGCCGAGCCGTTCGGCGGCGGCGGCGATGCCGGCCCGCACGGTGGCGTCGTCGGACACGTCGGCGGTGATGCCGATCAGCGGCTCGGGCAGCTCGCCGGGCCGCAGGTCGAGGCAGGCGACGCGGGCGCCGCGCTCGGCCAGGTGCAGCGCCGTGGCGAGCCCGATCCCGGACGCGCCCCCGGTGACGACGGCGGCGAGCCCGTCGAATTCTCCTCGCACAAGACCCCCAAATACATCGGAGGTTTGATGTGTATCAGGCGCAAGCCACGAAACACAAGGGCTGGCCTTTCGAGATTCATCCGATGACATCGGTCGCGAGCGTCGGGGCGTCCAGCGCGTGGGGCAGCGGGCGCGGCCGGTGCGTCAGAACCGGCGGGACGTGGACCGACACGTCGACGGCGGCGGCCAGGATCAGGGCGAGGGCGACCGCCGTCGGCCGGCACTCGGGGACCTTCGACAGGCATGACGTGCACAGCTCGGCGATCTCCGGGGGCAGGCCCGGGATCGGCGGCAGCGCCTCCGGCGGGGTGAACCGGTGGGCGCGCAGGACCTGCTCGTCGGTGCTGGCCGGCCACGGGATGCGGCCGGTCAGGCACTGGTAGAGCAGGACACCGAGGGCGTAGACGTCGGTGGCGGGGCTGGCGGGCCCGGTGTCGAGGCGCTCCGGGGCCAGGTACGCGGGGGTGCCGAACACGATCCGCTCCGACGGGTGGCCGACGGGGACGGCGACCCCGAAGTCGAGGATCTTCGCGCCGGCGGGGGTCAGCACGACGTTCGCCGGCTTCACGTCGCGATGGACGATGCCGTGGCCGTGCGCGGCGGCGAGGCCCGCGCCGACCTCGGCGCAGATCCTGACCGCGACCTGCCAGTCGAGGGGGCCGGCGCGCATCGCGTCGACGAGCAGCGGGCCCTCGACGAGCTCCATCACCAGGTACGCGGTGCCCCGGCCGCCGCGGCGGGACGTGCCGAAGTCGTAGACGGCCACCACGTTGGGGTGGGCGAAGCGGGCGCCGGAGCGGGCCTCGTTGCGGGCGCGGTCGAACGCCTCGGGGTCGGCGGCGTGCTCGGGGGTGAGCAGCTTGACCGCGACGTCCCGGTCGAGGACGTCGTCGTGCGCCCGCCAGACACTCGCCATGCCGCCCTCGCCGAGTTTCGCGCCGAGGTGGTACCGCCCGCTCAAGCACCGCATGTGTATTCCATGCCCGCTTCACCGCGGAACCACACGGCAACGACCTGGGCAACCGCGCCGCAACCACCCGCGGGTGCACTCGACGTAACCCGATCACCGAGCGGAGGCGCGCGTGCACACGACGAGATGGGTGCTGCTCACCGCCGGTGCGGCCGGGATCGCCGCATCGGCGGTGACCGACGGCCGGCTCGGGCGGGTGATCTGGCTGCTCACCGCGCTCGTGTGCGCGTCGCCCCTGCTCGCGCGCATGTGGCGGGAGCGCGCCCGGGCACGCGGGCCGTGGCGGCTGGTCGCGGCCGGGTTCGCGGTCCGGCTCGGCGCCGACCTGGCATGGGGCGCCGAAGGGCTGAGCAAGGGCACGGTCCCGTTCCCGTCCTGGAACGACATCGGCTACCTGGCGTCCTACGGCCTGCTGATCGCCGGCCTGATCCGCGCGGCGGGCGGGCGGGCCCGCACCGCCCTGCTGGACGCGTCGATCATCGCGGCCGGGCTGGCGCTCGTCGACTGGATGATGCTGCTGCACCCGTACCTGCACCACGCCGACCCGGGCGGGCCGGGCGCGACGGCGCTGGCGCTGCTGTACCCGGTGTGCGACCTGGTGCTGTTCGCGGCCGGGGTGCGGGTGCTGTTCGCCGGCGCGATGCGCGACCCGGCGAACCGGCTCGTGCTGCTGGCCCTGGGCCTGCTGCTGGCGGCGAACTTCATCTTCTTCGCGCACGCCGCGACCGGCGCGACCCGGTCGGTGGCGCTGCTGGACAACGTGCTGTGGCTGCTGTCATACCTGGCGCTGGGCCTCGCCGCCCTGCCGCGGCACCGGCCGGAAAAGCAACCGCAGGAGCGGCAGACGCAGGAGCGGCGGCCGCAGGAGCGGCGGCCGCAGGAGCGGCGGCCGCAGGTGGACGCCGAGGTGGCCTCCCACCCCCGGATCCTCATGTTCGCCGGCGCCGCGGTGATCGGGCCGGTCGCGTTCGTCGTGCAGCGGGGCACCGCCGGCAACGACCACCTGTACGTGCCGGCGCTGCTGTCCGCCGCCCTGTCGCTGCTGCTGGTGCTGCGCCTCGGCGGCCTGGCCAGGGTCGCGCAGCGGCGCTCCGGCGAGCTCGACGCGCACGCGGGCGAGCTGGAGCGGCGCGGGCGGGAGCTGTCCGACGCGCTGGTGGAGCGCGAGGCGCTGGAGCACCAGCTGCGGCACGGCGCCCTGCACGACCCGACGACCGGCCTGGCCAACCGGGCGCTGCTGACCCAGCGGATGGAGTGGGCGCTGACCCGGGCCGAGCAGGGCCGGCACGCGCTGATCCTGTTGGACCTGGACCGGTTCACCGACGTCAACGACGCGCACGGGCACGCCTTCGGCGACGAGGTCCTCGTCGCGGTCACCGCCCTCCTGCGGCAGCTCGCCGCGCCCTCGGACACGCTCGCGCGGCTCGGCGGCGACGAGTTCGCGCTGTTCGTCGAGGACGTCGAGCAGCTGCGGGCCGCGCACCTCGCCGAGCACCTGCGAGCGGAGCTCAAGGCGCCGCTCACCGTCGGCGGGCGGACGGTGCACCTGACGGCGAGCCTCGGGCTGGTGCACCTCGCGGCGAAGGCCGCGCCCCGCGACGCGGTCGCCGACGCCGAGCTGGCGCTGCGGGCGGCGAAGCGCTCCGGGCGGGACCGGGTCAGCGTGTACCGGCCGGAGCTGCGCACGGCCCGCGAGACGTTCACCCGCATCAGCGCCGGGCTGCGGCACGCGATCGACCGCGGCGAGCTGGCCGTGCACTACCAGCCGGTGGTGGAGCTGCCGTCGGCGCGGATCGTGGCGGTCGAGGCGCTGCTGCGCTGGACGCCGGCGGGCGGGCCGGTGCCGCCGCTGGACTTCATCCCCGTCGCCGAGGAGACCGGGATGATCGTGCCGATCGGCGCGTGGGTCCTGGACCAGGCGTGCCGGGACGCGAAGGCGTGGCACGACCGGCACGGCGCGTCGCTGACGGTGAACGTGTCGGTGCGGCAGCTCGCCGAGCCCGGCTTCGCCGAGCAGGTGCTGCGGACCCTCGCCCGGACCGGGCTGCCGGCGTCCGCGCTCGTCCTGGAGATCACCGAGTCGGTGTTCGTCGGTGTCGCCGACGACGCGGCGCCGCTGCTCGCCGCCCTCGACGGGCTGCGCGAGCACGGGATCCGGGTCGCGATCGACGACTTCGGCACCGGGTACTCGTCGCTGTCGTACCTCACCCAGCTGCCCGTCGACATCCTGAAGATCGACCGGTCGTTCGTGCCGGCGGACCCCGCCGACGCCGCGGGCGGCGACCACGCGTTCACCCGCGCGGTGCTGCAGCTGGGCACCAGCCGGCAGCTGCCCGCGATCGCGGAGGGCATCGAGACCCAGGAGCAGGCGCGGCTGCTGCACGACCTCGGCTGCCGGCTCGCGCAGGGCTACCACTTCGCCAAGCCGGGGCCGGTCGCGCACGTCGAGGCCGCGTTCCTGCGCCTCAATCCGGCGCTGACCCCGTGATCGGGCACCTGCGGCGCGACCGTGCCCTGCTCGCGATCGCCGCGGCCGCGGTGGTCGTCGTCGGCTGCCTGCTGACCGGCGCCGGCGGGGTCCGGCTGTTCTGGACCGTGCTGCCGGTGTCCGACCTGCTGATCTGGGTGTTCGCGCGGCGGGTCGCGGCGCTGCCGCAGCTGTCGGGGGACGCGCGCCGGTTCTGGCGGCAGGCGGCGAACGCCGCGGTGTTCTTCGTCGCCGGCGACCTCAGCCAGACCGTCGTCGCGTGGACGCACCCGGGGCCGGCGGCGGCGGTGCCGAACTCGTTCCAGGCCGTGGCGATCCTCGCCGGTGCCGGCTGGCTCATCTGGGTCATGCTCAGCCACCCGGCGCCCCTGACGACGCCGCGGTTCTGGCTGGACGCCGGGTCGGTGATGATCGGCGCCGTGGTGCTCATCTGGCTGCTGTTCCTGCCGCAGGCCGGCGGCTCCCCGGTCGCGCTGCTGCTCGGCACCGTGATCATCGCGTTCGCCGGGTTCGCGGCGGTGAAGCTGGTGCTCAGCGGCAACGCGCCGCTGAGCGTGCTGGCGGCGGCGCCGATGGTGGCCGCGGCCGTGATCCAGGGGTTCGTCGGATCGCTCGTCACCGCCGACGGCCGGCACCTGCGGCTGCTGCTGGCCGCGCAGGTGCTGCCGGCGCTGCTGCTCGCCGTCGCGCCGCGGCTGCAGGAGCACTCGGTGCGGCTGGACCAGCGGTCCACGCAGCGGACCCGGCGGCCCTACAGCCTGCTGCCGTACACGACCCTCGCCGGGCTCTTCGCGGCGCTGCCGGTCGTGCTGCGCGACGGGCTCGGCCCCGACGTGTGGCTGCTGCTCGGCGGTCTCGCCGCGACCACCGTCCTGGTCGTGACCCGGCAGCTGCTGGCGTTCCGGGAGAACGCGGCGCTGCTCGCGGAGCTCGGCGCGCAGCAGGAACGCTTCCGGTCGCTGCTGGCCCACTCGACCGACATCACCTCGGTCGTCGACGCCACCGGCGCGCTCACCTACGTGACCCCGGCGACGGAGCGCCTGCTGGGCAAGTCACCCGCGGCGGTGCTCGGCACGACCGTCATGTCGCACGTGCACCCCGACGACCTGCCGGCGTTCGCGGCGGCGATGGACACGCTGCGGGCCGCCCCGAACGCGTCGGTGAGCTACCAGGTGCGGTACGCGCACGCCGACGGCTCGTGGCGGTGGCTGGACGTCGTGAGCCGCAACCTGCTGCACCTGCCGAGCGTCGGCGGCTACGTCAGCAACGCCCGCGACGCCACGCAGGCCCGGCTGCTGCAGGACGAGCTGCGGCACCAGGCGACCCACGACGGACTGACGGGCCTGGCGAACCGGGCGCTGTTCGACGCGCGGCTCGCCGCCGCGGCGGCGCCCTCCCTCGACAACACAGCCGGCAACACAGCCGGCCACACGGTCGCGGCGGTGCTCCTCGTCGACCTCGACGACTTCAAGATGATCAACGACACCCACGGCCACCACGCCGGGGACGCGGTGCTCGTGGCGGTCGCGGAGCGGCTCGCCGCCAGCGTGCCGGCCGGCGGGACGGCGGCCCGCATCGGCGGCGACGAGTTCGCGGTGCTGCTGCCGGGCTCCGGCGCGCGGGCCGCCGAGGCCGTCGCCCGCAGGTTCCTGGACCTGCTGGACGTGCCGGTGCCCGTGCAGGGCCACCGGCTGCTGGTGCGGGCGAGCGTCGGCGTCGTCGACGGCGACCCGCGGGCCGCGGAAGCGCTGCTGCGGCGCGCCGACGCCCGCATGTACGCGGTGAAGCGCGAGACCCGCCTGGCTCAGATGTCCTCGTCGAGCTGAGTCGCCCGGCGCGGCTCGCGGACCAGCTGGCCGGTCGAGTCGACCGCGCCGTCGTCGATGCGCCCACCGCGCTGCTCGTGCACGGCGCGGCTCTGCGCCTGTTCGTACTCGCGCCGCGCGGCCGCCCTGGCCTGGCCCTCGGGGCTGTCGGGATCCACCCCGGTCGGGTCCTGTGCGTTCATGACATCACTCCCAGCGGTCGGCGTGACTCCCAGGCGGTTGGCGTGAGGAGGGTCACCTTACCCATACCTCTCCGCGCTAATCCAGCCGTACTTCGCCACAGCGCTACGTTTGGACGGTTGCCTGCCATACCGTTCTGAGGAGAGCCATCCGCATGTCAGAGCAGACCAGCGTGCACGCCGCGGCGGCGGCCGGGACCATCGACCTCGGCGGTGACCTGACCGTCAACCGGCTCGGCTTCGGCGCCATGCGCGTCACCGGCACCGGCATCTGGGGCGACCCGCCGAGCCGCGCCGACGCGGTGGCGGTGCTGCGCCGCGCCGTGGAGCTCGGCGTCAACTTCATCGACACCGCCAACTCCTACGGGCCCGACGTGAGCGAGGAGCTGATCGCGGAGGCGCTGCACCCCTACGCCGACGACCTCGTGATCGCCACGAAGGGCGGCCTGGAGCGGCCGGGGCCCGGCGAGTGGACGTCGAACGGCGACCCCGCGCACCTGCGCCGCGCGCTCGACGGGAGCCTCCGGAAGCTCCGGCTGGAGCAGATCCCGCTGTACCAGTTCCACCGGCCGGACCCGAATGTGCCGTTCGAGGACTCGGTCGGCGCGCTGGTCGAGCTCAAGGACGCCGGCAAGATCCGCCACATCGGCCTGTCGAACGTGACGGAGGAGCAGCTGCGGGTCGCGCAGCGGCTGACCCCCGTCGTCTCGATCCAGAACCGCTACAACGTCGACGACCGCGGCTCCGAGTCGCTGGTCGACCTGTGCGAGCAGGAGAGCATCGTGTTCCTGCCGTGGGCGCCGATCCAGAACCTCGACGGGGTGACGGCGGTGGAGGAGATCGCCGCGCGGTACGGCATCACGACCCGGCAGCTCGTGCTCGCGTGGCTGCTCGCCCGGTCGCCGGCGATGCTGCCGATCCCGGGGACGGGGTCGGTGGCGCACCTGGAGTCGAACGTGGCGGCGGCGTCGGTCGCGCTGACCCCGGCCGAGGTCGCGACGATCACCGCCGCCACGTCCTGAGGCTCAGGCGCTGACGTCGCCCGCCCGGTCGGCGGGCACGACCACGTACTGGCGCAGCGACAGGTCGCGGAAGGTCACCGGACCGCGCGGCCCCGGCACCCGGTCGATGTTGATGCCCGTCTCCGGCAGCGCGAGGAGCTTGAACCCGTCGAGGAGGCGGGTGGTCGCGTTCCAGAAGGCGCCGGTGCCGGCGTAGGCGGCGAGGAACTCCCGTGCGGCGGCGGTGGACTCGGTGACGATCCCCGCCGCCAGCCCGGACGTCTCGTCGTTGGCGATGCGGGCCGCCTCCTGGACGTCGGAGACCGGGGCGATCGTGACGGTCGCCTCGCCGGCGGAGTCGAGGGCCCACTCGTAGCCGAGGGCGTGGCTGTGCGGCGGCAGCGACGCGGCGATCGCCGGGGTGCGGGCGGCGAGCGCGTCGACGACGCCGGGGACGGTCGCGTCCCAGATCGCCTGGTGGACCAGCAGCAGGTTGAGCCGGTTGCACACGCCGAGCCGGTCGAGGCCCGCGTCGATGAGCGCGGCCGCCTTGGCCGGGTCGGCGGCCTCGTCGAGGTAGAGGACGCCGCCGCCGTCGGCGTGGGCGAGGGTGCGCACGCCGTGCAGGGCGGCGCGCTCGGCGAGGCTGCGGGTGCTGTCGCCGCTGCCCCGGAGGATGACGAGCGGGATGAGGCCGGGCTGCGACACGAGCGCCTCGGCGCTGTCGCGGCCCTTCGCCCGCACCAGCTGCACGGCGGCGGGGTCGAGGCCGGCCTCGGCGAGGGCGGGCGCGACGACGGCGTCCATGAGCGCGACCGCGGACGCCAGGGCCGCGGAGCCGGTCCGCAGCACCCCCGCGTTCTGCGACTTGACCAGCTGCGACGCGACGTCGACGGTCACGTTGGGACGGGCCTCGTAGTTGGCGCCGATGACCCCGACGGGCCGGCGCCACTCCTGCAGGACCAGGCCGCCGTCGAGGGTGCGGATGGTGCGCTGTGCCGGCTCGGCCTCGACCCCGGCGAGGATGTCGAGCTGGGCCGCCATCGCGGTCAGCCGGGCCTCGTCGAGCTTCAGCCGGTCCAGCAGCCCGCCGCTCATCCCGCCGGCCCGCGCCGCCGCATGGTCCTCCTGGTTGGCGGCGAGGATCGCCTCGCGGGCGCCGCCGCCGAGGCGGCGGGCCATGCCGCGCAGCGCCTCGTCGATCGTCTTGGCCGGCGCCGCGGCGAGTGACGGCGCGGCGGCCCGGGCGGCGCGGGCAGCCTCGGAAACGGCCTCGGACGACGGCGAAGCGGACACGCGGCACTCCCGGGGAACGACGACTGGTGAAGCCCAGATTCTAGAGCGTCACCGTTTCCGGGCCTGGAGGGTGTACGTCTGCGGCAGCCGCCACGGCCGGTCGGTGAGGCGGTGTTCGCCGTGCTCGTCGGCGGTGGTGCGGCCGGGCAGGGCGTCCCACGGCGCGCTGTCGTGCTCCCGCAGCATGGTGAGGTCCAGGCCGGCGTCCATGACGGCGGTGACGATCTCGCCGAGGCCGTGGTTCCACTGGTGGGTGGTCGTGCTCTGGAAGACGGTGTCGGTCTCGACGTAGGTGCCGTCCTCGTCCCACACGAGGGGGTCCTCCCGTTCGAAGTACGCCTGGTCGATCGCGAGGAGACCGTCGGGGCGGGTCTCGTCGACGGCCCACAGCATCGGGTGGCCCTCGCGGATGAACAGCCGGCCGCCGGGCTTCAGCAGCGCGGCGACGACCCCGGCCCAGCGGCGGACGTCCGGGAGCCAGCAGAGCGCGCCGATGCCGGTGTACACGAGGTCGAAGGAGCCCGGTTCGAGCACCCGCGGCGCGTCGTACACGTCGGCCTCGACGTAGCCGATGTCCGCCCCGGTCGCGGCGGCCAGGGCGCGGGCCTCGGCGAGCGACGCGCCGGAGAAGTCGAGACCGGTGACCGCCGCGCCGAGGCGGTGCAGCGACAGCGTGTCGGTGCCGATGTGGCACTGCAGGTGCGCGGCGCGCAGGCCGCGGATGTCGCCGAGCCGCGGCAGGTCGAAGCGGACGACGTCGCTGAGGAAGGCGGGGTCGTCGAGGAACCGCTGCCGGGAGTAGCCGGGCGACGCGGCGTGGGCGGGGGCCCGCTCGTCCCACTGGGCGCGGTTCAGGTGCAGGTATTCGGAGGCTGCCGAGAGGGCGCGACTGGGCTGATTCACACGGTCGAACCTGCCACGCCCGCCGGCGCCCCGACAGCGGTTTTCCCCGGCCGCAACCACACCGCCGCGAGGACCAGCAGAGCGACGCTGACCAGGGTGTACGTGTCGCCGACCAGCCGTTGCACGCCGTGCCAGGTCGCGGGGTCCTCGATGTCGGGTAGATGCCACAGCAGGCCGCGCGGGGCGGCGATCCGATCGCCGCGGCCCTGCATCGGCCAGGCGAGGAAGGCCATCGCGAGCAGCCCGGGCAGCCCCGCGGCGAGCCACCGCAGCCGGGCGGGGACCTGCGCCACGACGGCGGCGGTCGCGACCAGCACCGGCACGATCCAGGCGTAGTGGTACGTCCACGACACCGGCGAGACGAGCAGGCCGGTGAGCGCGGTGCAGGCGACGCCGGCCAGCTCCTCGCCGCGGAGGTGGGCGGTGCGGGCGACGGCGAACCCGAGGACCCCCACGACGGCGGCCAGGGCGTAGTAGACGGCGGTCGAGCCGGTCCAGCGTTCGGCGAGGGTGTGCAGCGACTGGTCCAGCGACCCCCCGAGCGCGCTGTCCTGCGTGACCCGGCCTGAGCTGGCGAACATGCCGGTGAACCAGTACTGGGCCGAGTCGCGCCCGTCGGTGGCGAAACCGAGCAGCGTCAGCGCGGCGAACGTCCCGGTGGCCGTCGCGGCGGCCCGGAACCGGCGGGTGACCAGCAGGTACACGATGAAGATCCCGGGCACGAGCTTGGCCGCGGTCGCCACCCCGACGGCCACACCCCGCAGCCGGTGCCCGTCCGGCAGCGCGAAGTCGGCGAGGACGAGCAGCACCAGGATCATGTTGATCTGGCCGTCGTTGAGGTTCGCCTGGACGGGCTCCAGCCACAGGGCGCCGGCGGCGAGGGTGAGCGCGGCACCGGCGACGCCAGGCCCGCCGCGCAGCCCGGCCATCCGGAGGCTGAGCAGGCAGACCCCGACGAGCGAGGCGACGGTCAGCGCGTTGAGCGCGACGAGGGCGTGGGCGCTGCCGAGCCGGGACAGCGCGTCGAAGGCGAGCAGCGTCACCGGCGGGTAGGTGAACGGCCAGTGCCCGGCGGTGAACGCCAGGTCGTAGACGTGCGCGTGGTGCCGGAACGCGGCGCCGGCCTGCACGTACACCTCGATGTCGCGGTCGTCCAGCTGCGGGCCCTCGATCCTGGCCACCTGCAGGTAGCTGGCCAGCGACACGACGAACGCCAGGGCCCCCGGCAGGGCCAGCCAGTTCGGGACGTTGCGCTGCACGGCCGCAGCGTCCCACACCGGGGTGCCGCCGCGACGCGGCCCAACGGACGGGATCCGCGGGTCGGCCGGGCGTCCGCCGCCAGCCGTCCGGCCGGTGCCGGCGTCACCGTTCCGGGCGTCTGGGTGCGTCTGGGTGCGTCCGGGTGCGTCCGGGAGGTGGATCATCCGTCCCGCTCACCCCGGTCGATGGTACGGATATGAACCGTGCCACGTTTCGCGCGGTTCCGGCCCGCCGCGCCGATAGGACAGCGTCGGACCGGTGACGCGACGGGAGGTGTGGCGCATGCGTTCGCGTGAGACCGTGGTCGTCGCCGTCCTCACCGCCGCCCTGCTCGTCGTCGTGCTCCAGCACCCCGGTGCCTCGTACACCGGCTGGGCGACGTGCGTGATGACCTTCGGTGTCGGGCTGCGCTGGCTCCAGTCGGCGGTGCCGGCGCGCGGGCGGATGCGGATCGGGCTGCGGCTGCTCGCCGCCGGGTTCATGGTCTGGTCCGGCGGTCAGCTGGCGTGGCTGGCCGACGCGCCGCAGCTGGCGACGGCGACGTTCAACACGGCGATGCTGCTGATGGCGGCCGGCGCGGCGTGGATGGCGGCGACCCGCCGCCTCGGCTCGGTCCGCGCCGTCCTCGACGGGCTCATCATGGCCACCAGCCTGTGCTTCATCAGCTGGGCCGTCGCGCTCGGGCCGCTGTACCGGGCGAGCGACGGCGGGACGGCCGCGTTCAGCGCCGCCACGTACCCGCTCGGCGACGTGCTCATCGGCAGCATCACCCTGCTGATGCTGTACGAGACCCGCGGACCCCGCCGCCGTTCTGTGGCGATCGCGGCGGCCGGGCTGCTGACCGTGTTCGCCGCCGACACCGCCTACGCCTCGCAGGTGTTCGCCGGCACGTACCGGCCCGGCGGCCCCACCGACCTCGGCTGGTTCCTCGGCTTCGCGATCGTCGGGATCGGCGCGCCCCGGGCCGACGAGATCGACGGCACCGTCTCCATGGTCACCGAGGAGCGGACCTGGGACCACCTGCCGTACCTGCCGTTCGGGGCGGCGCTGTGCGTCGGCGTCGGCGAGCTCGCGCTGCGCGGCGGCCGCGTCGACGGCGTGCTGTTCCTGCTCATGATCCTGATGACGGTGCTGATCCTGGTCCGGCAGGTCCTCGCGCTGCGCGACAACCGGCTGCTCAACCGGCGCCTCGCGGAGCTCGTCGACGACCTGCGCCACCGCGCCTACCACGACCCGCTGACCGGCCTGCCCAACCGGGCGCTGCTGCTGGACACCCTGGAGCGGCGGCTGGAGACGGGCCGGCCGGTGGCGCTGCTGTACGTGGACCTCGACGGCTTCAAGCCCGTCAACGACACCCACGGCCACGAGGCCGGCGACCGGGTCCTCGCCACGATCGCGGCGCGGCTCGCCGAATGCGCCGGCGACGAGGTCGTGGCGAGGATGGGCGGCGACGAGTTCGCGCTGCTCGTCCCGCCGGCCGCCGCCGAGGACCTGGCGGCGGCCGTGATCGCCGCCGTCGGCGTCCCCGTCCCCATACCCGGCCCCATGCCCGGTCACGGCCACGGCCACGGCACCATGGTCATCACCGGGGCGGGCGGCGGCAGCCCCGATCCGGCCGCCACGGTCACCGTCGGGGCGAGCGTCGGGATCGCCGTGGGCGGCACCGGGGCCGGCGACCTGATGCGCCACGCGGACGTCGCCATGTACGCGGCGAAGCTCCGCGGACGCAACCGTGCGGTCACATTCACGCCGCGGCTCGAACCCATGGCGCCGCTGACGACGGCGTCTGCCGCATAATCGGCGGTCGTGGACGTTCGCGACACGGTCGAGGCGGTCTTCCGGATCGAGTCGGCCCGGCTCGTCGCCGGGCTGGCCAGGATCGTGCGCGACGTCGGCCTCGCCGAGGAGCTCGCCCAGGACGCGCTGGTCATCGCCCTGGAGCAGTGGCCGGTGCGCGGCGTGCCCGACGATCCCGGCCCGTGGCTGATGGCGACGGCGAAGCACCGCGCCGTCGACGCGCTGCGCCGCCGCGCCAACCACGACCGCAAGCTCGCCGTCATCGGCGTCACCGACGTGACCCTCGACGAGGAGCCCGACGTCGACGACCACGTGCGCGACGACCTGCTCCGCCTCATCCTGACCGCCTGCCACCCGGCGCTGACCACCGAGTCGCAGGTGGCGCTGATCCTGCGGACGCTGGGCGGGCTCAGTACCGCCGCCATCGCCCGCTCCTTCCTGACCACCGAGGCGACCGTGTCGCAGCGGATCCTGCGGGCCAAGCGGGCCCTCACCGGCGTCGCGTTCGAGCTGCCCGCCCCCGCGGAGCTGCCGGCCCGCCTGACCGCCGCCCTCGGCGTGATCTACCTGATCTTCAACGAGGGCTACTCGGCGTCCGCCGGCGACGACTGGGCCCGCCCGCAGCTGTGCGAGGAGGCGATCCGGCTCGGCCGGGTCATGGCCGGGCTGCTGCCGTCGGAGCCGGAGGTGCACGGGCTGTGCGCCCTCATGGAGTTGCAGGCCGCCCGGATCCCGGCGCGGACGGCGGCGGACGGCTCGCCGGTGCTGCTCATGGACCAGGACCGGCGGCGGTGGGACCGGCTGCTGATCCGCCGCGGGCTGGCGGCGCTGTCGGCGGCGGAGACCCTCGGCACGCTCGGGCCCTACGGGCTGCAGGCCGCGATCGCCGCCTGCCACGCCAGGGCGCCGCGCCCCGCGGACACCGACTGGGACCGCATCGTCGCCCTGTACCGGCTGCTCGCTCACGTCGCGCCGTCCGCCGTGGTACGGCTGAACCTCGCCGTCGCGGTCGGCATGGCCTCCGGCCCGTCGGCGGGGCTGGCCCTGCTCGACGAGCTCGACGGCGCCCTGGCGAACTACCCCTACCTGCCGGCGGCCCGCGGCGACCTGCTCGAACGCCTCGGCCGCCACGAGGAGGCCCGGGCCGAGTTCGCCCGGGCGGCGGCCCTGACCCGCAACGAGCGCGAGCGGAGCCTGTTCCTGGCTAGGGCCTCAGCGTCCTGAGGATCCGCCCGAGGGTCTCGCGGTCCTCGGCGTCGAGGCCGGCGAAGAAGCGCTCGGCCTCGGCGTGCCGGGCGGCGCGGATCGCCTCGGCGGTCGCCTGCCCGGCGTCGGTGAGCGCGACCAGGGTGGCGCGCCGGTCCGCCGGGTCGGGGCGCCGCTCGACCAGGCCGCGCTCCTGCAGCCCGTCGACGACCTCGGTGGTCGAGCGCGGCGCGATCCGCAGGTGGTCGGACAGCTCGCTCAGGCGCATGACGCCGTGCCGCATGAGCACCGCCACCGCGCGCGACTGCCCGGGCGTGATCCCGATCGGCTCGAGGGTCTCGTGCGTCATGTGCCGCAGGCGGCGGGCCACGCTCCAGAACACCTCGGCGAGACTCTCGTCACCGGACCGGTCGGCATCTTTCACGGGAATACGGTAGCAGGGGTTGGTGTTGCTGCCTCATAGTGAGGTAACCTCACCATTACCCGAAAGAAAGCGAGCCCCCTTGGAACCCCAGCACCGGACCCGGCCGCCGCGCGAGATCAGCACCGCTGACAAGGCCCGCGCCAAGAACGTCTCCCTGACCCGCATCGGCCGCCTCTTCACCGCACACCGCGGCCCCCTCGCCACGGTCGTCGCCATCATCGTCGTCTCCTCCGCGCTCGGCGGGGCGACCCCGTTCCTGCTCCGCGAGGTCATCGACGTCGCGCTCCCCCGGCGCGACACCACGCTGCTCGCCTGGCTCGTCGCCGGCATGGTCGGCGTCGCCGCCGTCACCTCCGCGCTCGGCGTCGTGCAGACCTGGATCTCGACCAAGGTCGGCCAACAGGTCATGCACCGGCTGCGCACCGACGTGTTCACCCACCTGCAGCGCCAGTCCGTCGGGTTCTTCACCCGCACCCGCACCGGCGAGGTGCAGTCCCGCATCACCAACGACATCGGCGGCATGCAGAGCGTCGTCACCTCGACCGCGACCTCGGTCGCGTCCAACCTGACCACCACCGTCGCCACCGCCGTCGCCATGGCCGCGCTGTCGTGGCGGCTGTCGCTGGTCTCCCTCATCGTGCTGCCCCCCGCGATCTACGTGACCCGCAAGGTCGCCGGGATGCGCCGCGACATCACCGCGCAGCGCCAGCGGGAGCTCGCCGACCTCAACGTCACCATCGAGGAAGGTCTCTCCGTCAGCGGCGTGCGCCTCAGCAAGACCATGGGCGCCGGCGCCGCCGTCGTGGACCGGTTCACCGCCTCCTCGACCCGGCTCATCGACCTGGAGCTGCGCTCCGAGCTCGCCGGCCGCTGGCGGATGGCGTCCATGAACATCATCTTCGCGGCCATCCCCGCCGTCATCTACCTCAGCGCCGGCCTGCCGCTGACCGCCGGCTCGCTGAGCATCGGCACGCTGGTCGCGTTCACCGCGCTGCAGTCCGCGCTCTTCCGGCCGCTCATGGGCCTGCTCGGGGTCAGCGTCTCCATCGCCAGCAGCCTGGCGCTCTTCGCGCGGATCTTCGAATACCTCGACCTGCCCGTCGAGGTCGACGACCCCGCCGACCCGGTGCCGCTGCCCCGCGCCAGCACCCGCGGCCACCTGCGCTTCGAGGACGTCACCTTCACGTACCCGGGCAGCGACGCCGCCGCCGTCGCCGGGGTCAGCCTCGACGTGCCCGCCGGCACCTCCCTCGCCCTCGTCGGCGAGACCGGCTCCGGCAAGAGCACGATCGCGTCGCTCATCGCCCGCCTGCACGACCCCACCGGCGGCCGGATCACCATCGACGGCGTCGACCTGCGCGACGTCCGCCTCGCCGACCTCGCGGCGGTCGTCGGCGTCGTCAGCCAGGAGACGTACCTGCTGCACACCACCATCCGCGAGAACCTGCGCTACGCGAAGCCCGGCGCCACCGACCTCGAGGTCGTCGAGGCGGCGAAGGCCGCGCAGATCCACGACCTCATCACCCGCCTCCCCGACGGCTACGACACCATGGTCGGCTCCCGCGGCTACCGCTTCTCCGGCGGCGAGCAGCAGCGCATCGCGATCGCCCGCACCCTGCTGCGCGACCCGCGCATCCTCGTGCTCGACGAGGCCACCAGCGCCCTGGACACCGAGACCGAGCGCGCCGTCCAGCGCGCCTTCGACACCCTCGCCGAGGGCCGCACCACGATCACCATCGCCCACCGCCTCTCCACCGTCCGCGACGCCGACCAGATCCTCGTCGTCGACCACGGCCGCGTCGTCGAGCGCGGCACCCACACCACCCTCCTCCAGGCCGACGGCCACTACGCCGCCCTCTCCGCATAAATTCGGTGACATCCCCGATGCGCGCACCGCCCCGGCGGGCGCACATTGGATGCATGGGTCGATTCCTCGCAGCGGCCGCCGCCGTCATCGTCGGGCTGTTCGTCGTCGGCGCGCTCGCCATCTGGCTGTTCAAGGTGCTCATGAGCGTCGCGTTCTACCTCATCGTCGGCGCGGCCGTGGTCGGCGGAGGCATCTGGCTCTACAACAAGGCCCGCCGCGGCCTGAGCAGCGGCGGCCGCAACCAGCGCCGCATCGAGGCCTTCCTCGCCACCCGCCGCGGCCGCATCCGCTGACACCCGCCGCACGCCGGTGCGCGCCGCCGCTCCGCTGGGTGCGCCCTCACCGACGCGCGGCTTGTGCCGCCCCGCATCCGCCTGCTCCCGATGTACGGCCTGGGTCGCCGCGCGGCCGAGCCCTGTCCGCCACGCGGCCTCGGGCCGCCAGACCCCCCGGCTCTGACCCGGCGCAGGGTCGGGTCGCCGCCCGGCCGGGGGCTGGCCGATACGCAGGCTCGGGCCGCCACGCGGCCGGGGCCGGTCGACGCGCCGGGCGCAGGCCGACGCGCAGGGCTCAGGCCGACGCGCAGGGCTCAGACCGACGCGCAGCCGGGCCGGCCGACGCGCGGGGTGCTAGCCGACGTGCAGGGTCGGGTCGAGTGCCAGGGTCGTCGCGGCGAGGGCGAGGAAGCCGATCGCCAGGGCGAACTGGGCGGACAGGTCAGCGGCCCGCAGGTGCGTGTACACGGCGCAGACGAAGAACAGCACGAGGCCCGCGGCCGCGGCGGTGCCCAGCACCGCGGGACCGGCGAGACCGGCGAGCAGCCCCACGGCGCCGGCGAGCTTCAGCACGCCGATCGGGAACGTCAGCCACGACACCGGCACGCCCGCGGCCGCCATGCCCGGCAGGATCGGCCTGAAGCGCAGCACCGCGCAGGTGCCGGAGAACAGGTTCGCCGCGGCCGTGACCAGGGCGACCGTGACGTATGCGGCGCTCATGTCAGAACGCGTCCGCGTGGTCGGCGACCCACGTCGCGAACGGGGTCGCGGGGCGGCCGAGCACCTCGTCCACCACGCCGGTCGGCGGGTGCTGCGGGGCGGCGAGGTGGCGCTCGTAACGCTCCATGAGCGCCCCGGCGAACCGCTCCGGCAGGCCGGCGACCGTCAGCCGCCACGCGGCGACCTGGGCCGGCACCTCCTCGAAGGTCAGCGGGCGGCGCAGGACCGCGCCGATGGTCGCGACCTGCTCCCCGTGCGTCAACGACTGCGGGCCCGTCAGCTCCAGCACCCGCCCGGCCAGGGTGTCGTCGCGCAGCGCCCGCGCCGCGACCTCGGCGATGTCGCGCTCGTCGACGAGGGACTCCTCGAAGGCGCGGAACGGGTACCGCACCGTCGCGCCCGCCCGGACCTGCGGCCCGAACGCGCGGGCGGTGTTGCCGGCGAACGCGGCGGGGCGCAGGCACGTCCAGGCCATGCCGCTGTCCCGGGTGGCGAGGTCGAGCTCCTTGTTGCGGTCGCCGGCGTACCGCGACGGCTGCTGGTCTTCGGGGTCGCCGACGTTCATCGCGGTGAGCGCGACGACCCTGCGGACCCCGGCGGCGCGCGCGGCGGCAAGGATCTCCGGCGCGTCCTCACCGGCGACCCGCGGGTGCAGGAACAGTCCGGTGGCGCCCGCGAGGCCGTCGCGGACGGTGCGGACGCAGTCGGCGCCGGGCAGCGGGGCGCCGCGGGTGACGGCACGGACGGGCTCACCCGCGTCGGTCAGCGTCCGCAGCAGGTGCCGGCCGATGGCGCCGGTCGCGCCGGTAATGAGGATCATGAGGGTCCCTCCCGGGTATCGTGTCATCGACAACCGATATCGTATGGATCTCATAATATTTGGGTCCGGGATCGAGATGGTATGAGTTCCGTATCACAGTCGCGTGACAACCGGCAGCGGCGGCGCTCGACGACCGCGATCAAGGAGTCGCTGCGGGAGCTGTCGATCCAGCTGTCGCTGCTGAACCACCAGGTCGGCGGGCGGCTCGGGGTCAAGGACGCCGACTTCGACTGTCTCGACCTGATCAACCGGCACGGCCCGATGAGCCCCAGTGCCCTCGCCCGCCGCGCCGGTCAGCACCCGGCGACGATGACCGGCGTCCTGGACCGCCTGGAGCGCGCCGGCTGGATCACCCGCGAACGCGACCCCGCCGACCGCCGTGCGGTGCGGGTCCGTGCGCTGAAGGAGCGCAACGCGGAGATCTTCGGCCTGTACGCGGGGATGAACGAGGCCATGGACGACCTGTGCGCCGGCTACGACGAGGCGCAGCTGGCGCTGCTCGCCGAGTTCCTCGACCGCGCCACCACCGCCGGCCGCCACGCCACCGACGCCCTCGCCGAGGGGCCGTCAGACGGGTGACCGGGCCGCCGGCCCGGGGGCGTCAGACGGGAAGGCGGGCCGCCGCGGCCTGAGCCATCAGGTAGAAGGACTGCGCCTCGGCGGAGGTGCCGGGGCGGTCGAACACGGGGGCGCCGCACACGCCCGTGACCAGGCCGTCCGGGGTGACCAGCGGCGCGGCCGCGGCGATCAGCGACCGGCCCACGGCCGCGTAGGACGGCGGGAGCCAGCCGTCCGCGACGCCGGTGCAGGTGGTGTACGCGAGCATCTGCGCGACGTTCGCCTCCGGGAACGACGCGGGGTCGTCCAGGACGTTGCCGAACAGGCCGTCGGGGCGGCGCAGCGCCAGGCACGCGTCGACGATCTCCCGGGCGTGGCCGGCCAGGGCGGGCTCCAGCGACGGGTCGTGGCGCAGCGCCCGGGCGATGCCGGCGGCGACCCAGCCGCTGCCGGTGCCCCAGTGCTCCGGCCCGGTGAGGGCGGCGGTGTCCTCGTCCCAGCGGGCCGCGTACAGGCCGCCGCTGCACAGGCGCTCACGATGGCCGGCGACCTGCCGGACGGCCTCGCCGGGGTGGCCGGCCGCGGCGAGCAGCGGCACCACCATGTAGACCGTGTCGGCCCACACCTCCCGGGAGCCGATCACGTGGAAGAGCGTGCCGTCCGCGGCCCGCGGCGCCCGCGCCAGCAACCAGTCGAGCTGCGCCGCCAGCGCCGGATGGGCCGCCACCGCCCGCGCGCCCGCCGCCGGGTCGTCCGGGGCGGGCCGGCCGATGAGGGCCTCGCCGCAGGCGGCGCCGTTGACGGAGCCGGACTCCTCCCCCACCGTGCCGAGGCGGCCGTCGGGACTCTGGTGCACGACCGCGTCGAGGGCGAGCAGCCGCGCCAGGTCCGTGTGGCCGAGGTCGAGCAGGGCGTGCGAGGCGACGCCCTGCTCCCACGAGTGACGCTGCATGGCCAGCAGCGCGAACAGCACCGGATGCTGCCGGGAGGGACCGGCGGCGGGGTCGGTCAAGTCAGCTCACGGGGGTGAGCACGAAGACGGGGATCTCCCGGTCGGTCTTGGTCTGGTAGCTGTCGTAGTCGGGCCAGGTCTCGTTGGCGCGCTTCCACCAGGCGGCACGCTCGTCGCCGGTGACGAGCCGGGCGGTGTAGTCCTTGCGGACCGGGCCGTCCTGCAGCTCCACCCGCGGGTGCGAGACGAGGTTGTGATACCAGACGGGGTGCTTCGGCTGCCCGCCGGCGGAGGCGACGACCGCGTACTCCCCGTCGTGCTCGATCCGCATCAGCGGGTTCTTGCGGATCTTTCCGGTCTTGGCGCCGAGCGTGGTGAGCAGGATGATCGGCCGGTCGCGCAGCGTGTTGCCCTCGGCGCCGTTGGTCCGCTCGAACAGCTGGGCCTGCTCGTTGGCCCAGTCCGCGGCGCCCGGTGCGTACTCTCCGGTCAGCGGCATGTCAGCTCCTCCTGGGTGGTCGGTGCGCGACCAACCCTACTCGCGCGAGCGGGTGCTCCCGGAGGTTTCCGCGTCCGGCAGGTCCTCGCCCGGCGGGGGCGGGGTGGGCTCGGCCGGCTCGGACGCGATCGGGCCGCCGTCGGACTCGTCGGAGGGCTCGGTGCCCGGTGGCTCCTTGTCCGGTGTCGGCTCGCCGTCGGGATGGTCGACGAGGTACCGGATGGCGGTGTTGCCGACCGCCAGCAGCGGCACCGCGACGAGCCCGCCGACGATGCCGGCGGCGACCACCCCGGTGGTGATCGCGAGGATCACCGCGAGGGGGTGCAGGGAGACGGCCCGGCCCATGATGAGCGGCTGCAGCACGTGCCCTTCGAGCTGCTGCACGGCGATGACGATGGCGAGGACCAGCAGCGCGTGCAGCGGGTCCTTGGTGACGAGGGCGACGAGCACGGCGACCGCGCCGGACAGGGTCGCGCCGACGACGGGGATGAACGCGCCGAGGAACACCAGCGCCGCGAGCGGCAGCGCGAGGGGGATGCGCAGGATCGCCAGCCCGATCCCGATGCCGACGGCGTCGACGAACGCGACGAGGACCGTCGCCCGCACGTACGACACCAGCGTGAACCACGAGTAGTGCCCGGCGCGGGCCGCGGGCAGCCGCGCGGGGCGGGGCAGCAGGCGGCACAGGAACTCCCAGATCTGCCCGCCGTCGCGCAGGAAGAAGAACAGCGTGAACAGCACCACGAAGAAGCCGGTGAGGACCTCGCCGAGTGTGGTGGCGGTGGTCAGCGCCCCGGAGGTGAGCGCGCCACGGTTGGTCTTCAGCTGGTCGCCGAACCCGGCCATGGCGCTGTCGACCTGCTCCTTCGACACGTGCAGCGGGCCGCGGGCGAGCCAGTCACGGATCTCGTTGACGCCCCCGGCGACCTGTTCGGAGAGGCTGTCGAACTGGGCGATGAACGTCTGCACGATGACGCCGAGCCCGCCGAAGACGATGACGAGCCCGGCGACGAGCACGATCCCGGCGGCGAGCGAGCGGTGCACGCCACGCTTGCGCAGCGCGGCGGCGGCGGGCTCGAGCAGGGCCGCGAGCAGCAGGGCGACGACGACCGGGATCACCATCAGCCGCAGCGCGCCGATCAGCCGCAGCAGGAGGTACGCCGCGAGGATGAACAACACGATCCGCCACGCCCACGCGCCGGCGACGCGGACGCCGTGCGGGATGCCGTCGTCCACTGTGGAACGCTGGTCGACGACCAGGACGTCGCGGTCCGGGACCTCGCGGCGGAACTCGGGGACCACGCCGGTGCGGCGGGCCGTCGTCAGCCGCGCCCTGGCACGGTCGGACACTTGCGCGATCCAGGTCATGCTGGTCGCTGTACCCCTCGACGGGCATCGCCAATCGAGGGGTTTCAGCCAGGTGTCAGATCACTTGACCTTGTCGTAGCGGGCGAACGTGTCGTCGGACTCGCCCTGCGTGCGCCACACGTCGGAGACGCAGGTGTACGTCACGGGGTCGAGGTTGGGCTCGAGGTTGATCGTGCCGGCCTTGCGGCCGTCGACCGAGATGACGACCGACGACGTGCTCTCCTTGCCGGCGAACTCGATCTTCCGGTCGACCGTCTTGACCTGCCAGTCGGTCTTGCCGGAGAACGTGGCGTTGATCGTGCGGCCCTTGTCGTCCTTGCCGCTGTACACGGTCTTGGTGTCGTCCTCGACCGCGGTGCCGTCGGCGTTGATCGTCCACTGCTTGCCGCCGCCGGTCATCTTGACCTTGCCGATGCCCTCGCGCTTGTCGATGTCGGTGCCGCCCAGGTCGACGATCTTCTGGTAGCTGGTCTGGTTCCACTTGCCGACCAGGCAGGCGTCGACCGGGCCCGACTGGGACGCCGACGCCGCGACCGTGGGCCCGGCCGCGGGCTTCTTGTCCTGGTTCAGCGCGACGACGACGATCGCGACCACCAGCACGACGACCAGGACCCCGCCGATCGCGAGGATCGGCACGAGCCGGTTGCTGCGCGACCGCGGCGGGGCGGGCAGCGGCGTCGACGTCATGTACGGACCGGGCGCCGCATACGGGTTGGCGGGCGGTCCGCTGTACGGCGCGGCGGAGTTGGGCGCGATGTTGTACGGCTGCGCCGAGTACGGCTGGTTCGGGTACTGCGGCTGCTGCTGCGGGTACGACGGCTGCTGCGGCTGCTGAGGCTGCTGCGGGAACTGCGTCGTGTGTTGCGGGTACTGCGGCTGCTGCCCCTGCGGCGGGTACTGCGGACCCGGCTGCGGGTACTGCGGCTGCTGCCCCTGCTGCGGGTGCTGCCACTGCTGCGACGGATCCACGATCGTCCTCCCCGATGCCTGACGTGTTCGCCGTAGAGAATCGCACACCGGACATCAGCTCGCAGGTCGCCAGAAGTGACAAATGGGGCATTTGCCTGTTCAGGCAGCAACCCCGCAGGCTGGGAGTTTCTCACTGGCGCCGATCGACCGACCCTAAACCCGCCGAAGTGTGTGACCATCGAGCGGAGCGGGTACACGTCGCGCACCGGGCAGGCCCGTCGGAGGAGGTTGAGCATCATGCTCAGCGAGAGCGAGCAGCAGCGGCTCGCGGACATCGAAGCCGCACTGCGCAATGACACGCGGTTCGTCAACGGGTTCAACCGGGCGATGACCCGCCGCGTCACACCCCGTCGCATCACCGCGGTCACCATCGCCGTCGCCGGAGTCCTCGGCGTCGTCGTGGGCCTGGCCGCCACCAGCGTCGCGGGCACCGTCCTGGCGATCTGCGCCGTCGGCGTCGCCGGAGGCGTGTGGACCTGGCGCCCGCCACACCGGTCAGATCCCCCCGTCACCCCATAACCGTCTCCGCACGCGCACATCGACCCCCGAAGGCCCGCCGGCCGTCGGGGGTCAGTGCACCGCGCGCAGACTTTGTCCGGTGTTGCACCCGATCGCCCGGATCAAGGTCCGCTGAACGCCGGCCGGCGGTGTGGTCGCCCTCCTGATCGTCGTCGCGGCGTCAGTACGAGGGGTCAGGCGGCCAGCCCGGCCAGGTGCGTCAGGGTCTTGCCGAGCGGGGCGTCCACCAGTACAGCTGCCAGGTCGTCGCTCTTCGTCGGCCCCTGGTTCACGATGGCGATCGGCACGCCCAGCTTCGCGGCCCGGATCACGAAGCGCCGCCCGGACAGGACGGTGAGCGACGAGCCGAGCACCAGCAGCGCCGCCGCCCGCTCCACGAGCGCGAACGCCGCCTCCACGCGCGGCATCGGCACCTGCTCGCCGAAGAACACGACGTCGGGCTTGAGCATGCCGCCGCAGTCCTCGCAGCCGACCGTGACGAAGTCCGCCGCCTGCTCGTCGGTCAGGTCGACGTCGCCGTCGGGGTTGATGTCCCCGCCGGCCTGCGCATAGGCCGGGTTCGCGCCGCGCAGCCGCCCGTCGAGGGTCGTGCGGGCGGTCACGTCGCCGCAGTCGAGGCAGACCACCCGGTCCAGGCCGCCGTGCAGCTCGATTACCGGATCCGCGCCGCCGGCCTGGTGCAGGCCGTCGACGTTCTGCGTGACGATCCCCGTGACCAGGCCGCCGCGCTGCAGCCGGGCGACCGCGCGGTGCCCGTCGTTGGGCGACGCCTCCGCGATCGTGCGCCAGCCCAGGTAGCTGCGCGCCCAGTAGCGCCGCCGGGCCACCGGGTCGCCGGTGAACGTCTGGAACGTCATCGGCGACGCGTTTCGCTGCAGCCCGCTCGGACCGCGATAGTCCGGAATGCCCGACTCCGTCGACAGCCCGGCGCCGCTGAGGACGACCACGCCACCGCCTTCGACGAGCCTGCTCAACTGTTCCACTCCACGATTGTCGCTCGGCTTCCCGGTGGCGCCGCCAAGTGACGGTGATGGGGCGCACATGTCCGGCGGGCGGGGACGTATCGTGGGGGCCATGGGTTTGGTGAGCAAATTCAACGCGTGGCGTCGCAAGCTGCAGGAGCAGCCCGGCACCACGATCGACCTCGAGCCGATGCGGGCACTCCTGCCGGAGATCGAGGAGCGCGAGGCCGAGCTGTCCGAGCTCACCGACGACGAGCTCCGCGCCGCCGCCACGGCGCTGCACCAGCGGGAGGACCCGCAGGACTTCGTCGAGGCGTGCGCCCTCGGCCGGGAGGCCGCGAAGCGCGCCCTCGACGAGCGCCCCTATGACGTGCAGCTGCTCGGCGCCCAGGTGCTCCTGGCCGGGCACGTCGTCGAGATGGCCACCGGTGAGGGCAAGACCCTGACCGCCGCGATCGCCGCCGCCGGCTATGCCGCGCAGGGCCCGGTCCACGTCATCACGGTCAACGACTACCTCGCCCGCCGCGACGCCGAGTGGATGCGCCCGGTCTACGAGCTGCTCGACCTGACCGTCGGCTGGGTCAACGAGTCCTCGACCCCCGAGGAGCGCCGGGCGGCGTATGCCTGCGACATCACGTACGTCTCCGTCAGCGAGGCCGGCTTCGACCTGCTCCGCGACAGCATCGTGACCGACACCGAAGACCGGGTGCACCGCGAGTTCGGCACCGTCATCATCGACGAGGCCGACTCGATCCTCATCGACGAGGCCAAGGTCCCGCTGGTCCTGGCCGGCTCGACCATCGACGAGAAGGACTCGCCGGTCGCGATCGCCGAGATCGTCAGCGGACTGCGCCGCGACCACGACTACGAGGTCGTCGACGAGGGCCGCACCGTGCATCTTTCAACGTCCGGCCTGGCGAAGGTCGAGGCGCTGCTCGACCTGGACCTCTACGCCGCCGAGCACATGGACTCGCTCACCGCCGTCAACCTGGCGCTGCACGCCGAGGCGCTGCTGGTCCGCGACGTCGACTACATCGTCCGCGACGAGAAGGTCGAGCTCATCGACGAGTTCCGCGGCCGGGTCGCCCAGCGGCGGCGCTGGCCCGACGGCCTCCAGGCCGCCGTCGAGGCCAAGGAGAAGATCCGCAGCAGCGGTGGCGGCACCGTCCTGCAGACCATCACCGTCCAGGCGTTCCTCACGCAGTACAAGAAGATCTGCGGCATGACGGGCACGGCCCTGCCCGTCGGCGACCAGCTCCGCGAGTTCTACAAGCTGGAGGTCGCGGTCATCCCGCCGCACCTGCCCAATGTCCGCAAGGACTGGCCCGACCGCGTCTACGCCTCCGCCGAGGAGCGCGACATCGCCGTCGTCAACGAGATCGTCGCGATGCACGCCACCGGCCGTCCCGTCCTCGTCGGCACGCTCAGCGTCGCGGAGTCCGAGCAGCTCGCCGCCACCCTCGCCGAGGAAGGCGTCGAGTGCGTCGTGCTCAACGCCAAGAACGACGAGAAGGAGGCCGGCATCGTCGCGGAGGCCGGCTCGTTCAACGCCGTCACCGTCTCCACCCAGATGACCGGCCGCGGCGTCGACATCCGCCTCGGCGGCAGCGACGAGAAGGACCGCGAGCGGGTCGAGGGCCTCGGCGGCCTCTTCGTCATCGGCACCGCCCGCAACGACAGCCGCCGCATCGACGACCAGCTCCGTGGCCGCGCCGGCCGCCAGGGCGACCCCGGCGAGTCCATGTTCTTCGTCAGCCTCGAGGACGAGCTGATCGAGCGCTACGGCCCCGAGCCCATGCCGATGGGCAAGGCCGACGCCGACGGTGCCATCGACGACGAGGACGTCCGCTGGGCGATCGGCTCCGCCCAGCGCGTCGCGGAGACCGTCAACCTGGAGATCCACCGCAACACCTGGCGCTACAACTACCTGCTGGACCAGCACCGCCAGCTGCACGCGAAGCGCCGCGAGGAGCTCCTCACGACCGATGCCGCCGGCGAGCTCCTCGCCGAGCGCGCCCCCGACCGCTACAACGAGCTGGCCGAGGAGCTGGGCGAGGAGGCGGTGCTCCACATCGCCCGCACGATCGCCCTCTTCCACGCCGACTCCGCCTGGTCGGAGCACCTCGCCGACATGAGCGAGCTCCGCGAGGGCATCCACCTGCGCGTCCTCGGCGCCCAGGACCCGCTCGACGAGTTCCACCGCGAGGCGATCCCCGCGTTCCGGGGCCTGCTCGCCGAGATCGACGACCGCACCGTCAAGGAGTTCGAGGAGCTGGAGATCGACGGCCCCGACTGGGAGCCCGCCGACGCCGGCCTCGTCCGCCCCAGCGCCACCTGGACCTACGTCGTCAGCGACAACCCCTTCGGCTCCGAGATGGAGCGCTTCTTCGCCGGCATGGTCAAGCTGTTCCGCAGCGGCAAGGGCGTCAAGAAGGGCTGACCCGCGTTCCACGGTCCCCGCGGCCGCCACCGGTTCCTTCCCGGTGGCGGCCGCCACTGTTTCAGGCCGGCAGGTGGCGCAGGGCTTCCGCGGCGGCCTCGTCCGCGGTCCGCAGGCGCCCCCGCTGCCACGCCTCGTCGGCGGTGTCCGCCGGCAGCCGGAGCCGCACCGCCGCGAGCGCCTGGGCGAGCCGGGAAGCCTCCGCGCCGTACACCCCCGACGGCACGTCCAGCGCCCCGGCGAGCTCGACCGCGGGCACGTCGCGGCCCGTACGCGCGAACAACACCACCAGATTGCGCAGCGCGATGATCAGCATCGGCCGGCCGCCGGTCGTCCGCCAGTGCCTGATCGCGTCGGCGAACAGGGCGAGCGCCGGCTCCGGCGGCCCGTGGCGGCCGCGCAGCGCGACCATGGCCGTGCGGGCGACGCCCATGACGAACCGGCCGCCGACCGCCGTCGCGAGCCGCAACGACTCGTCGAGCGCGGCGATCGCGGCCGCGGGGTTGCCGTCGCCGTGGGCCTCGGCGAGGGCGAAGAGCGCGAACGCCGTCGCGGACGGGTTGCCGGTGGCGCGGGCCGCCGCGAGACCCGCCTCGGCGGCGGGAAGCGCGGCCAGGTCCTGCCGGTACGCCAGCGGCAGCGCGAGGTTGGCCGCCGCGATCGCCTGCGCCGCACCGCCCGCGGGAAGCACGGCGACCGCCCGCTCGTACTGCGTGCTGGCCCCGTCGACGTCGCCCTGGATGAGGGCGATGTCGCCGAGCAGGTCCGCGGCGCCGGCGTGGCCCGCGTCGAGGGCCTCGCGGGCGATCCGCGCGGCCGTGGTGAAGTCGCCGTCGAGCCAGGCGGCGTACGCCGCGCCGGTCAGCACCCCGGGCGCCTGCCGGGCGGCGCGCAGCGGCAGCGTCAGCGTCGACCAGGCGAGCAGGTCGGCCCGCAGGTGCCAGAACCCGACGAACGCGACCGCCCCGGCGATCCGGGCCGCGAGCGCCGGCGCGTGCGTGCGCGACCAGTGCCACGCCTGCCGGGCGTCGTCCAGCGCGCCCTCGACGACCGCCACCCACGCGGCCTCGTCCGGGCCCGAAAGACCCCGGTCGGCCGCCTCGAGGAGGCCGGCGAAGTGGGTGGCGTGCCGCAGCCGCAGCTCCCGGTCGGCGGCCGGGTCGAGCAGTTCGGCGGCGTAGACGCGCAGGCTCGCCAGCATCCGGTACCGCCCGACGCCCGCGCTGCCGGGCCGGGTCAGCAGCGACCGTTCGGCCAGCATCGCGACGACGTGGGCGACCGAGCCGGCCGGCAGCGAGCCGTAGCCGATGACGGCCTCCGCCGCGTCGAGGTCGATCCCGGCGGCGAACACGTGCAGCCGCGCGAACGCGATCCGCTCCTGCTCGCCGAGCAGCCGCCACGACCAGTCGACGACCGCCCGCAGCGTCTGGTGCCGCGCCGGCCGGCCGCGCGGGCCCGCGTCCAGCAGGACCAGCCGCGCGTCGAGCCGCCGGCTCAGGTCGTCGACGGTGAGCGTGCCGGCGCGGGCCGCCGCCAGCTCGATCGCCAGCGGCAGCCGGTCGAGCGCCTCGCACAGCGCGCCGACCCGCGCCGCGAACCCCGGGTCCGTCAACGCCGCGAAGCCCGGGTCGGCGGCGGACGCGCGCGCCGTGAACAGCCGCACCGCGTCGGGGGCGGTGAGCGGGTCGACGACGTACACGCGCTCGCCCGGCAGCCCGATGCGCTCCCGGCTGGTCGTCAGGACCCGAAGGGCCGGGCAGTCCTCAAGCGACAGTCCGACGAGGACGTCGTGGACGGCGTCGACGAGATGCTCGCAGTTGTCGACGACCAGGAGCCCTTCGGCGCCGCGCGCCCACGCGGCGAGGGCGTCGGTGAGCCTCCCCTCGACGACGAGCCCGGCGGCCGCGGCGACCGCCGGCGCGACGGCGGCGGGGTCGCCGACCGCGGCCAGGTCGACCCACCACGCCGGCCCGCACGCCCGCGCGAGGCTGGTCTTGCCGACCCCGCCGGGCCCGACCAGCGTCACGATCCCACCGGCGCCGGCCTCGACGAGCGCGGCGACGGCGCCGAGGTCGGCGTCCCGCCCGATGAGCCCAGCGGTCCTCCGCGTCGGCGTTCCCGGCGTCGGTACCGTTGAAGCCCGGTCGCTCAGGAGCCGGCGCTGCAGGGCGAGCACCGCCGCCGACGGGTCGAGGCCGGTCTCGTCCCGCAGCCAGTCCCGGTGCGCCCGCACCGCGTCGAGGGCCTCGGCGGTCCGGCCCGCGGCGGCCAGCGCCGACGCGAGCGCCCGCACCGCCCGGTCGCGGCCCGGGTCGGCGGCGACGAGCGCGGACGCGGCGGCGACGGCCTCCGCGGTGCGCCCGAGGCCGGCGAGCAGCTCGACGCGGGTCTCCTCGGCGTCGCGGCGCAGCTGCGTGAGGCGGGCGGCCTCGGCCCTGGCGAGGTCGGGGAACTCCGCGTACGCCGCGCCCCGCCACAGCCCGAGCGCCGTGTCGAGCCGGACGAGCGCGTCGACGGCCGGCTCCCCCGGCCGCGGCGCCGTCAGCGCCACGAACTCCTCCGCGTCGACGCCGCCGGAAGGGACGTGCAGGACGTACCCGGGCGGCCTCGTCCTCAGGTGCCCCGCCGCCGCGCCCAGCGACCGGCGCAGCCTGGCGACGTACGTCTGGGCGGCGTTGCGGGCGTCGGGGCCGGTCGCGCCGGGCACGACGAGCGCGCCGAGCCGGTCGACGCCGAGGACCGCGGGGCGGCTCAGGACCAGCGCGGCGAGCACGGCACGCTGCCGCCCGCCGGCGATGTCGACGGGGCGGCCGTCGACGGTGACCTCCAGCGGTCCGAGGACTCCGATGCGCAGGCTCACGACCGGAGGCGGTAGTCGGCGCCCGGCGTCATGCAGTCACCTTCCAGGAATGGTTCACGGGTCTCGTACAGTTCACGTACTCCGGTTGTACGCGGTTCGACAGCCGGAGGGCTCAGCCTTGAGGGCATGACTGACACCGAGAGCCCGAACCTGACCGAGCGCCTCCTCGCGCAGCTGCTGGCCGGCACCGAGCTGTTCAGCGTGCACCTGGGCATCCAACTCGGGTTGTACCAGGTGCTGCACGAGCATCCCGGCGCCACCGACGCGGTCCTCGCCAAGCAGGCCGGGATCGCCGAGCGGTATGCCCGCGAGTGGCTGGAGCAGCAGGCCGCGGCCGGGTACCTGGAGTGCACGTCGCTTGCGGACCGGACGTTCCGGCTGCCGGACGGCACCGCCGACGTGCTGCTGGACCCGGCGCATCCCGCGTCCGGGGTCGGGCTCGTGACCGTGTTCGCCGGGGTGGCGCAGGCGGTGCCGGCGCTGGCCGAGGCGTACCGGACCGGCGACGGCGTCCCGTACGCCGACTACGGCCCGTTCACCCGTGACGGCATCGCGGCGATGAACCTGCCCGGCTTCCGGCACAGCCTCGCGCAGGAGTGGCTGCCGGCGCTGCCCGACGTGGTGCAGCGGCTGGCGCAGGCGCCCGCGGCCGGGGTGCTGGACCTCGGGTGCGGCGCCGGCGCGTCGACGCTCGCGCTCGCCGAGGCGTTCCCGCGGGCCGCGGTCACCGGCATCGACCTGGACGAGGCGTCGATCGCGGCGGCCCGGCGGGCCGCGGCCGACGCGGGGCTCGCGGACCGGGTGTCGTTCCTGCGGCAGGACGCGACGGCCGCGGCGGGCGACTACGCCCTCGTCACGATCTTCGAGGCGCTGCACGACATGGGCGACCCGGCCGGGGTGCTGCGGACCGTGCGAGGCCTGCTCGCGCCGGGCGGAGCGGTGCTCGTCGCCGACGAGCGGGTGGCCGACGAGTTCACCGCGCCGGCGGGTGAGGTCGAGCGGCTGCAGTACGCGTTCAGCGTCCTGCACTGCCTGCCGGCGACGATGGCGGAGGATCCGGTGGAGGCGGCCGGGACCGCGCTGCGCGCGCCGACGGTGGCCCGGTGGGCGGCGCAGGCCGGCCTGTCGTGCACGGTGCTGCCGATCGAGCACGACTTCTGGCGCTTCTACCGGCTGTCCGTTCTGGACTGAGTCCAGTGTGGACGGCCCTTGGATTAGGGCCGCTTTAAAAGCACCTGAAGGGTTTGGCCGCCGGCCCACGCGGTTGGTAAGACCGTCCCCGGTGGACATTCAAGGGGCACTACGAGAGCCAGTTCCAGGGGCGGTCATCCCGCGTGAGTTCCGCCGGCCGTACCGGCGCCGGCGCTCCGTCGACGCGTGGCGGGCGGTGACGATCGCCGCGTTCTGGCTGGGGCTGGTGGCGACGCTGCTGCCGTGGTGGTGGAACACGCCCGCCGGGTTCCTGCGCGACCCGGCGACGTCGCTGACGGCGGTGGGGCGGATCACCGGGCTCGTCGCCGGCTACGTCCTGCTGGTGCAGGTGCTGCTGATGTCCCGGGTCGCCTGGCTGGACCGCTGGCTGGGCGCCCGGGACCTGCTGCACTGGCACCGCGACCTCGGCGTGTTCGTCGTGGCCGCGGTGCTCGCCCACGCCGCGTTCACCGTCCTGGGGTACGCGAAGCTCGAACGCGTCGGGCCTGCCCGCGAGGTCGTCCGGTTGCTCACGGTCGACAAGTACACCGGGATGCTCGGCGCGTTCGTCGGCACCGGGCTGCTCGTGGCGCTCGCGGTCCTGGCGCTGCCGCTGCTGCGGCGCCGCATGTCCTACGAGGTCTGGCACCTGCTGCACCTCACGTCCTACCTGGTGCTGGTGCTCTCGGTCGGGCACCAGTTCGCGGTCGGGCAGGAGATGTCGGCGCCCGGCTTCTCGCGCGCCTTCTCGCTGGCGCTGTGGTGCGCGGTCGTCGGCGCGGTCCTCTGGGGTCGGTTGTTCGCTCCCGTACGGATGAACCTGCGGCACCGCTTCCGGGTGCGGTCCGTCGTGCTCGAAGGCCCCGACATGATCTCCATCTACATCGGCGGCGACCGGCTGCCGGAGCTGCGGGTCCGCGCCGGCCAGTTCTTCCGCTGGCGGTTCCTCGACGACCGCAACTGGTGGCAGGCGCACCCGTTCTCGATGTCGGCGGCCCCGAACGACGACTGGCTGCGGCTGACCGTGAAGGTCGTCGGCGACCACACCGCCGGCCTGCGCCGGCTGCGCCCCGGCACGCGCGTCTTCGTGGAGGGCCCCAGCGGCGACTTCACCGCCGACCGCCGCCGGCAGGCCCGTGCGCTGCTCATCGCCGGTGGCAGCGGCATCGGCCCGATCAGGGCGCTGCTGGAGGAGCTCCCGCCGCGGACGGTCGTGCTGTACCGGGCGCGCAACGCCGGCGAGCTGGTCTTCCGGGAGGAGCTGTCGCTGCTCGCCGAGGCGCGCGACGCGCAGGTCTGGTACGTCACCGGCGGCCGTGACGACCCCGGCCCGCGGCGCGCGTTCAGCCCGCGCGGGCTGCTCGAGCTGGTGCCGGACCTGACCCGCCGCGACGTGTACCTGTGCGGGTCGGCCGGTCTCGTCGACGCGTCCGTGGTGGCGCTGCGCCGGGCCGGGGTGCCGGCCCGCCAGATCCACCTCGACCCGTTCGAGTTCTGATGCGACGCATCGGCATAGCCGTCCTCGGCACCGGCGTGCTCACCGCGCTCCTGGTCGCGGTGAAGTCCCAGCTCCCGGCCGCGGTCCCGCCGGCCGCCGCCACCCGCCCGTCCGGCCCATCCACGGCCCACGCCCCGGCCGTCGCCTCCCAGCCCGCGCCGGGTGTCCGCGTCGTGGACCCGTCCCGGATGATGGACGGCTCCCACCTCGGCGCGGTCTTCACCAACCCGTTCGGGCCCGTCCAGGTCCGCGCCGACGTCCGCGGCGGCCGCCTCGTCGACGTGGTCACGGTGCGCCTCCCGACGGCCGCGGCCCGCGGGATCGAGATCGGCATGCGCGCGGCACCGGTACTGCGTGCGCAGGCCCTCGAACGCCAGAGCGCCGACCTCGACACGGTCTCGGGCGCCACCTACACCAGCGACGGCTACCGGCGCTCGCTGCAGTCCGCCCTCGACGCCGCCCGCACCGGCCGCCCCGCCGCCTGACCGGTCAGAGGGCGATCACCATCGACGGGTGGTCCACATCGCGGAAACCGAACCCGCGGTAGAGTTCGTAGCCCTCCTCGGAGGCGTGCAGCTGCGCCCGGACGACCCCGTTGTCCCGGAACCAGCCGAGCAGGGCCGCCACGCACGCCTTGGAGAAGCCGCGGCGCCGGTAGCCGTCGTCGGTGGAGACGTTGAAGACGTAGCCGCTCAGGCCGGTCGGGTTCGACGGGGAGCCGAGCCGCTCGTCGATGACGCCGACGGCGCACGCCGCCAGCCGTCCCGGTTCGCCGGGCCGGTCGACCACGAACGCCGCGGTCCGCGCGTCGTCGCCGGGCAGCCGCCGGCGCAACGAGCTTGCGGTCTGCTCGGCCCAGTCCCCCGGCTCGAGCACCACACCGTCCATCGCCTGGAACATCACCATCCGCAGCCGGACCAGCTCGCCGGCGTCGGCCGCGGTGGCCCTGCGGGCATGCACCTCGATCACGCCGCGAAGGTATCAAGCGGCCGTGTACCCCGTCGCCTGCAATGCGAACAGCTCCGCGTACGTGCCGCCGGCGCCGAGCAGGTCGAGGTGGGCGCCGTGCTCGACGACGCGCCCCTCGTGCAGGACGTAGATGTGGTCGGCGTGGCGGACGTTGGCGAGGCGGTGCGTGATGAGCACCGTGATCCGGTCGGGCGCGCCGGCCCGCAGCGCCGCGAACAGCGCGTGCTCGGCCCTCGCGTCCAGCGCCGCGGACGGCTCGTCGCAGATGAGCACCGGCGCGTCGCGGTAGAACGCCCGCGCGGCGGCGAGGCGCTGCCACTGGCCGCCGGACAGGTCCTGGCCACCGGCGAAGTTGCGCGACAGCAGCGTGTCGTAGCCGGCCGGCAGCCCGGCGATCATGTCGTGGGCGCCGGCCTTGCGCGCGGCGGCCTCGACCAGCCCGTCGTGCGTGTTCTCGCGCGGCTCGTCGTTTGTGCCGTCGTTCGTGCCGTCGCGCGGGCCGTCGCGCGGGCCGTCGCGCGGGCCGTCGCGCGGGCCGTCGCGCGGGCCGTCGTTCGTGCCGCCGCGCGGGTCGTCGTTCGTGCCGAGCAGGATGTTGCGTTCCGCGGTGAACGGCCAGTGCCAGTACTCCTGGCTGACCATCGCCACGTGCCGCCACGCGTCCTCGGGGTCCACGGTGGACAGCGGCGTGCCGTCCCACGACACGGTGCCGCTGTCCGGGTGGTACAGCCCGGCGATGAGCCGCGCGAGGCTGGTCTTGCCGGAGCCGTTCTCCCCGACCAGCGCGATCGTCTGTCCGCGGTGGACGGTCAGGTTCGCGCCGAGGACCGCGGGCGCGTCGGTCTCCGCGTAGTGCAGGGTGGCGTCGCGGACCTCGATGCTCGCCGGCGCCCGCACGGTCGCCTCCCTGGTCACGGGCGGCATCCGCTCGCCGGCGCGGGCCAGGAAGTCGGTGTAGTCGTTGAAGTACAGCCCTTCCTCGTAGACGCGGTTGACGTTGGTGACGGCGAGCGCGAGCGCGTTGCGGGCCGCCTGCAGCGCGAGCACCGCGGTGCCGGCCGCGGCGAGCGGCAGCCGGTGGTCGACGAGGAGCGCGCCGAGCGCCACGTACACCCCGAACGTCGCGACGCCGGAGAACACGCCGCCGACGAGCCGGGTCATCGTCTGGCGCCGGACGACCTCCAGCTCCGTCCTCGTCTCCGCGCCGGCCATGATGTCGTACTCGCGCAGGAGGAACGGCCGCATCGTGAACGCGCGCAGCTCCGCGGCCGTGGCCCGGTTCGCCATCAGGTCGGACAGCATCCACAGCCGGCGCCGGCGGCTGGTGCGCGCGTGGTTGCTGAGGTAGGCGAGGCGGGCCGCCCGCACCGCCGCCCACGCGGCCGGGACGCTGGCCAGCAGCAGCGCGCCGAGCAGCACGGGGTGCAGCAGCGCGAGGGTGACCGCGGTCGCGGCGAGCCCGGCGAGCCCGGCGGTGAGGTCGATCGCGCCGCGGGTCAGGAACTGCACCGCGAGCGACCCGCGGTTGCGGGCGCGCTCCATCTCGTCGGAGAACCCGGCGTCGTCGAACGCGGCCAGCTTGACCTGCGTCGTCAGCTCGAACAGCCGCCGCTCCGCGGTCGTGAGCACCTGCGGCTCGAGGCGCGCCTGCGCCCAGCCGGCGATGATCGACAGTCCGCTCCGCACGAAGGTCGCGGCGGCGACGACGACCAGCGACGGCACCGCCGCCCGGACCCGGTCCAGGGTCGGACCCGCGGCGAACAGCGCCTGCAGGACCCCTCGCGTCGCGAGCAGCCCGAACGCGGTCGCGACCCCGGCGAGCAGGTTGAACGCCAGCGCGGCCACGGTGTCGCGGCGGCTGGCCTGCCACGCGATCGTGACCGCCTGCCGGAGGACCGCCGGAAGACGCCGCGCCATCGCGCTGAACCGCACGCTGGCCAAGGCCACGCTGTGCGACTCCCACCACGACGCCTTGAGCTCCGGCAGCTGGGAGCTGCCGGAAGGGTGTGACGGCCGGGAACTGCCGGAAGGGCGTGACGCCGCGGTCACCGTCGCCTTGGCCATCGACCCTCCTCGACGTCTCGGTTCGAGGACAGCGGCGTCCCGGCGCCACGGGTGAGCCGTCACACGCTTGGGTGGTCGCGCAGCGGGTAGGCAACTGGGGAACGCGACACAGAAGGAGGATATCGACGATGAACGTCGCATTTCTGGTTGCCAAGGAGGGCATCGAGCAGGTCGAGCTCACGGAGCCGTGGAAGGCCGTCGAACACGCGGGTCACACGCCGCGCCTGGTCTCGCCCGAGCCGGGCCGGGTGCAGGCATACCACCACCTGGACAAGGCCGACGCGTTCGACGTCGACGTGACCGCGGCCGACGCCCGCGCCGACGACTACGCCGCCCTCGTCCTACCCGGCGGCGTCGGCAACGGTGATCTGTTGCGCTGGCAGCGACCCGCCGTCGGCCTCGTGAAGGACTTCGTCGCCTCGGGCAAGCCCGTCGCCGTGATCTGCCACGGTGGCTGGGTCCTCATCGAGGCCGGCGGCGTCGGCGGCCGCCGCGTGACGTCGTGGCCGTCGATGCAGACCGACTTCCGCAACGCCGGCGCCACGTGGGTCGACGAGGAGGTCGTCGTGGACGGCCCGCTCATCAGCAGCCGCAAGCCCGACGACCTGCCTGCGTTCTGCAAGGAGCTGGTCGAGGCCCTGGCCTGACCGCCACCGGCGAGGCAGCGGCATGCCACCACCGGCGAAGCCTTGGCATGCCACCACCGGCCGGCATGACCACCACCCGGCCAGCTGTGGCATGACCTCCACCCTGGCCAAGCGGGCATGGCCTCCACCCTGGCGGGCATGACCACGACCGGGCCGGGTCCGCGCGACCGCGCAGCCCGGTCGTGCCCGCCCCGGGGTACTAGAGTCGGCGGGCGATGCTGGACCTCACCCGGGAACTGATCCGCCGTCACGAGCGCGGGGCGGCCGGCCGGCACGACGTCTGGGTCCGCGCCGCGGCACGGGCGATCAGGCGGGCCGGCGACGCCCACGACGCCGCGGCGCTGCTGCCCTGCTTCCTCGACGACCCCGAGGCGCGCGGCGCGCTGCTGCCGGTGCTCGCGTGCCACGGCGACCGCTCCACCGCGGCGGCGCTGCTCGCCGTGCACGACCGCAACCCCGAGGTGCTGCACGTGGTCGGCTGGTTCGGCCACGAGCCGGCGACCCTCATCCTCTGGGACCACGCGCTGCAAGGGGACTGGGACGCGCAGTGCAGCGCGGTGCTCGGCCTCCTCCACCTCAGGTGCGACGGCATCGACGTGGCCGCGGAGCTGCGCCGGCACGAGGGCCGCGGACTGTTCCCCGAGCTGCTGCCCGCCCTCGCCGTGAAGACCGGCGACCCGTCGTGGGCGCGGCGGCTCCTCGACTGGGGGACGACCGGCGCCTCGACCGACTGCAACGGCGGGCTGCTCCTCGGCCTGGCGCTGCTCGGCGCCGCCGGCCGGGACGCGTTCGACCTGGCGCTGTGGAGCCCCGCGTGGGAGACGTGGTCGGGCTCGACGGGGACGGTCCGCTGGGCGGCGCGCGGCGTCCTCGCCACCGGGTGGGGCGTCGCCGGACTGCGGTCCCGCTTCGACGCGCACGTCAGCGCCGCGACCGACCCCGCCGACCGCACCAACGCCGTCCTCGTCCTCACCGGCGTCGTGGACCGCTGGCTCGACGACGAGTGGACCGGCCTGCACGCGGCCGTAGAGCCGCCGGAGACGAGGGAACAGGCGTTCCGGCTGCTGTTCGAGGGCGAACGGGCGCTGGACCGCCTCGCCGAGCGGCTGGTCGACGAGGCCGGGGACGGCGGCCGCACCGAGATCGAGCCGGGACTGCCGCTCCGGTTCGTCCTGCGGCAGGTGTACGACCTGCGCCGCCGCCTCGAAGACGCCGTCCACCACGAGGCGGACCTCGACGCCCGGACCCGCACCCCCTGACGCCACCGCGCGGCGCCGTCACGGGCGGTGCGGCACGGTCACCGCTTCAGGGTGCTCCGCGTGATCATCCGCAGGGCCCGGGCGGCGACGGACATCCTTCTCGGGTAGGACACCACGGGCCGGCGGGTGCGAACGGCCTGCATGAGCACGTCCACCGCACGGTCGACGCTGACCAGCATCGGCTTCGCGGCACCCTGGGCCATCTTCGTGTCGACGAACCCGAACCTGACCGCGGTGACCGCCACGCCGCGCGGGCGCAGCGCCGCCGACAGGCCGAGCAGGTAGGAGGTCAGGCCGGCCTTCGAGGCGGCGTACCCGGGCGCGTCGGCGGAGATGAGCACGTCGGCGAGGCTCGACAGCCCGATGACATGGCCGCGCCCGGCCGCGAGCATGCCCGGCACGACCGCCTCGACGGTCCGGGCCGCGCCGATCAGGTTCACCTGGAGCGCCCTCGTCTGCGCCGCGAGGTCCGCGGGGTCGAACATCTCGCCGACGCCGGCCGCGTACACGCACAGGTCCACCGGGCCGATCCCGGCGAGCACCGCGGGGAACTCGTCCGCGGTGACGTCCACGACGTGCTGCACGACGCCGTCCCGCGGGCTGCGTGACACGCCGGTGACGCTCCACCCCTCGGCGACGAGACGCTGCGTGAGCGCGAGTCCGATCCCGTCACTGTTGCCGACCACGAGGGCACGCTTCACCCGGCGAGCGTAACCACGCCCCTCGGCGGCGGCCAAGACATGCAGGTAGCGTGCCCGTATGACGGTTGATCGGCTGCTGTGGGAGCAGCACACCTGCCTGCCGCTTTCGGTGCGGGCACGGGTCAGCGACCTGCGGCGCTACCGGAGGCCGGGCGGGACGTTCGCGTCGGTCAACGTCGGGTACGCACCGCACAGCGCCGACGAGGTCCGCACGTTCCTTGCGGCGTTCCGGGCCGGGGTGGCACTCGAGGAGGAGATGGTGCTGGGCGAGTCGGTCGCCGACATCGACCGGGTGCACCGGGACGGCGGGATCGCCGTCGCGTTCGACCTGGAGGACTCGGGGCCGCTCGAAGGGGACCTCGGGCGCGTCCGGGAGTTCTTCGACCTGGGCGTGCGGACCATGCTGCCGACCTACAACCTGCGCAACGCGGCCGGGTCGGGCTGCCTCGACGAGGTGGACGAGGGGCTGACCGCTTACGGCCGCGACCTCGTCCGGGAGATGAACGCCGTCGGCATGGTCGTGGACGGGTCGCACTGCAGCATCCGGACGGGCCTCGACCTGGCGGAGGTGACGCAGCGGCCGATGGTGTACAGCCACTCGTCCATGCGGGCCGTGTGGGACCACCCCCGCAACGTGACCGACGAGCAGGCCAGGGCGTGCGCCGCGACCGGCGGGGTCATCGGCATCACCGGCGTCGGGATCTTCCTCGGACCGAACGACGCCTCCGTCGAAGCGCTCGTCCGGCACATCGACTACGCCGTGGAGCTGGTGGGACCCGACCACGTCGGCGTCGCGAGCGACTTCGCGTTCGATCACGAGGACCTCGTCCAGGAGATGACGACCAACCCGGAGCTGTTCCCGGAGAGCTACACGCGATGGGGGCCGATCGAGCTCATGCCGCCGGAGGGCCTGCTCCAGGTCGAGGCGGCCCTGGAGGCGAGGGGTTACCCGGCGGATGCCGTGACCGCCGTCCTGGGCGGCAACTTCCGCCGCGTCGCCACCGAGGTCTGGTCCGCCCCGTAGCCGGCCGGCCGGGGTCGGAAGGGTGAGGTCAGGCGGGCGACCGGGCCGCGGGTCAGCGGTCGAGGGCCAGGTAGCTGCCGTCGTGGTACACGAGCGGCGTCGCGGTGGCGTCGGAATGGTGGGCGGCGTGGACCGGGGACGCCACGACGATCACGTGGTCGCCGGCCTCGACGTGGTTGACGACCTCGCAGATGAGGACCGCCAGCACGCCGTCCAGCAGGGGGACGCCGTCAGGGCCTGAGGTCCAGGTGCCGCCGGCCGCGGCGTACGTCGCGTAGCGGTCGGCACCCCTGGCGGCGAACGTGCGGGCCACGGGCTCCTGCCCGGCGGTGAGGACGTGCACGCCGACCAGGCCGGCGCCGCGGACGATCGGCCACGCCGAGGCGGCCTTGGCGACGCAGAAGGAGACCAGCGGCGGGTCCAGCGAGACGGACGTGAAGGACGTCGCCGTGAAACCGGTCGGCGGGGAGCCCGGCGCGGTGACGACGACCACCGCGGCCGCGTGGCGGCGCAGGACACGGCGGAACAGCCCGGAGTCGATCGCGGTAGCGGTCACCCGTCCTCCTGTCACATCCGCTGCCCGGAAGGCCCTGCCCCGAACGCACTGCCCGGAAGTCAGGGGAACCTTACCCGTGGGTACCAGATGCAACCATCGGCGTCAGAGGGTCTCGCCGAAGAGGCGGAGGCGGGCCATCCCGCCGTCGGGGAAGACGTCGAGGCGGACGTGGGTGGCGGGGACGGTGCTGTCGAGGCGGAAGCGGTGCCTGGTGTCGGGCTGCAGGTCGACCCGGGGCAGCAGGTCGAACCAGGCCGCATCGGACGAGGGGTCCAGGGTGCCGCGGAGCGTGGCGGCGGCGGGGGCGTTGCCCTTGAAGTGGGTGGTGTCGAGCTCGGCCAGGCGGATGGTGCCCCGGGCGGCCAGGCGGACGAGGACCCAGTCGTTGCCGTCGTCGCGGCGGCGGGCCGTCTCCCAGCCGTCCCCCATGACGCGCGCGTGGCCGGGCAGGATGAGGTTGTTGGCGGAGCCGTAGAAGCGGTTGCTGCAGTCCACGACGAGACCGCCGAGCTCCAGGGCCGCGAGGTCGACGGTCATGCCGTGCAGCAGCGCCGGGTCGGGGTCGACGACGCCGTGCACGCGGAGGCGGGCGACGCCGCCGTCGGGGAAGATGTTGAGCCGCACGTGGGTGACCCGGCGGTGGTCGGTGACCTCGAAGAGGTTGCGCGTGTCGCCCCGCACGGCCGACCGGCCGACGAGGGGGAACCAGCCGGTCAGCGCGGCGGGTGCGGGATGTCCGGGGACCTCGCAGCCCTCGACCGAGACGTGCGGCGGGTAGTTGCCGGTGAAGTGGGCGGTGTCGACGACGACGCCGTGCACCGCGCCGGGGGCGCCGAGGCGCACCACGGCCCAGTCGTGCAGGTCCGGACCGAGGGTGCGGCGCCGGCGGGTCTCCCAGCCGTCGTAGACCTTCCCTTTGGGGCCGAACGTCCACGTCTCGAACGTGGACGGCTCCGGGTTGACGAGGTTGTCGCGGGCGGCGAAGAACTCGTCGTTGGCGTCGACCACGCCGCCGCCGAGCAGCCGGGACGCCAGGTCGGGCAGGTCCGTGAAGGTCATCGATCCTCCGAGCGCCGCAGCAGCGTTCCGTGTGGAGTGTCGCCGACCGGCACGCCGCGCAGCCAGGTGGTGTGGACGACCCCGCGCAGCGCGGCGCCGGCGTAGGGCGTCACGGGGTGCCGGTGGTGCAGGGCGGTCGCGTCGACGACGAACGGCTCGTCGGGGGCGAAGGCGACCAGGTCGGCGTCGGCGCCCACCGCGATGCGTCCCTTGCGGGTCAGGCCCACGAGGTCGGCGGGTCCCAGCGCCATCCAGCGCACCACGTCGGCGAGGGTGAAGCCGCGGTCCTGCGCCTCGGTCCAGACGGCGCTGAGGCCGACCTGCAGCGAGGCGATGCCGCCCCACGCGGCCGCGAAGTCACCGCTCTCCCGGCGTTTGAGGTCTGGTGTACTGGGTGAGTGGTCGGACACGACGACCGTGATGGTGCCGTCCGCGAGGCCCGCCCACAGCCCGTCCTGGTTCACGGCGTCACGGATCGGCGGGCAGCACTTGAACTCGGTGGCCCCGTCGGGGACGGCGTGCGCGTCGAGGGTGAGGTAGTGCGGGCAGGTCTCGGCGGTGACCCGGACCCCGCCGGCGGCGGCCTCGCGCAGCAGCGGCAGCGCGTCGGCGGCCGACAGGTGCAGGATGTGCACCCGCACGCCCGCGGCGGCAGCGGCGGACAGGGCGGTGCCGACGGCGGCGACCTCGGCCACCGGCGGCCGGGAGGCGAGGAAGTCGGGGTAGGCGCGGGACGCGAGGGTGTCGCGCAGGTGCCCGGGGTCCTCGGCGTGCACGACGAAGAGCGCGTCGACGCTCGCGAACGCGGCGGCAAGGCCATCGCGGTCCAGGGGCGGGAACTCGGGGACGCCCGAGTCGGCGAGGAAGCTCTTGAAGCCGAAGACCCCGGCGTCGTGCAGCGCGGGCAGCTGGCCGGCGTTGCCGGGGACGGCGCCGCCCCAGAAGCCGACGTCGACCCAGCACTTGCCGGTCGCGGCGGCCTGCTTCTCGCGCAGCGCGGCGACGGTCGTCGTCGGGGGCAGCGAGTTGAGGGGCATGTCGATGATGGTGGTGACGCCGCCGGCGGCCGCGGCGCGGGTGGCGGTGGCGAACCCTTCCCACTCGGTGCGGCCGGGCTCGTTGACGTGCACGTGGGTGTCGACGAGGCCCGGCAGGAGGACGAGGTCGCCGAGGTCCTCGTCGCAGTCGGCGTCCACGGGGCCGAGGGCGGCGATCCGTCCGTCGTGGACGGTGACGGTCGCCGGGCGCGGGCCGTCCGGGAGATACACCTGCCGCGAGCGCAGCGTGAACGTCACAGAGCCACCAACTCCTCGATCGTCCGCCCGACGGAGGGCGCCGACAGGGCTCCGCAGTGGACACCGCGGAGCAGGAAACGGGCGATGGCCCGGGCCGTGGCGGGCTCGTCGAGGATGCCGCTGTCACGGCGGGACAGGTAGGCGTCGAGGCGCCGGCGGGCCTCGGGCAGGCCGTCGAGGTAGAAGCCGAACGTGGCCGCGTAGCGGGTCGGCAGCTGCGCCGGGTGCAGGTCCCAGCCCTGGTGGATGCCGCGTTCGAGGCTGCGGCGCACCAGCCGGGCGTGCACCTGCCACGCGGCGTGCACGGCGGCGGTGTCGCCGACGGGGAGGATGTTGGTGGAGCCGTCGGCGACGTGGACGCCGGCAGACGCCGCCGCCACCTGCATGACCGCCTTCGCGTGGTCGGCGACCGGGTGGTCGAGGGCCTGGTGCGCGGGCGCGACACCGAGGGCGGTGCTGTAGTCGTACGTGCCGTAGTGCAGCCCGGTGAGCCGCCCGCGCGCGGCGAGGATCATCAGCGGCAGCGGCGACGTGCCGTCCGGGCCGAGGACCGCCTGCGGGGTCTCGACCTGCAGCTCGAAGCGCAGCCGCCCCTCCTCCAGCCCGTGCGCGTGCTCCAGCTGGCGGCACAGCAGGACCGCGGTGTCGACGTTCGCGACCGAGGTGGGTTTCGGGATCGTGACGACGAACTCCGGCGGCGGCGGGCCGAGCGCGGACAGGAACAGGTCGAGGGTGCGGGCGGCACGCCGCACCGTCGCCGGTTCGAGGCTCTTCACCCGCAGCCCGCTGAACGGCACGGCACAGGCGCGCAGGGCGGCGCCCGCCGCGAGGGCGTGCTCATCCTCGACGGGGGAAGGGCGCACGCCGTAGCCGTCCTCGAAGTCGACGCGCAGGTCCTCGACCGGTTCGCCGGCGAGCTTCGTCCGTACCATGTCCACAATGGACTCGGAGAAGCCCGGGAGCCCGTGCTCCTCCAGGGCGGCCAGCGCGAGCGCTCCCCAGTCGCGGACCGTGGTGGCGCTGAACCGGTCGGCGGGCACGTAGCAGGTGTGCACGGGGCGGCGGGTAACCGGCGCGGGCGGCGGTGTGTCGCCGGCGTGCTCGGCGCTCGCGAGCAGCTCTTCGAGGTCGAGGTCGGTGAGTCCCATGCTCAGGTCCCCGTGAGATGTTCGGGCCGGACCGGGACGCGGTTGAGCGCGAGGCCGGTCGCGGCGCGGATCGCGGCGACGATCGCCGGGGTGGACGAGATCGTCGGCGGCTCGCCGACGCCGCGCAGGCCGTAGGGCGCGTCGGGGTCGCCGAGCTCGAGCACGTCGATGCGCATCGGCGGGACGTCGAGGATGGTGGGGATCAGGTAGTCGGTGAACGACGGGTTGCGGATGAGCCCGCCGTCGACCTGGATCTCCTCCATCACGGCGAGGCCGAGGCCCTGAGCGGTGCCGCCGGCGATCTGGCCGCGCACCGACTGCGGGTGCAGGGCCCGGCCGACGTCCTGCGCGGTGACGATCTCGACGACCCGCACGAGGCCGAGCTCGACGTCGACGTCGACGGTCGCGCGGTGCGCGGCGAACGCGTACTGCACGTGCGCGTCGCCCTGGCCGGTCAGCGGGTCCAGCGGCGTGGTCGGCCGGTGCCGCCACTCGACCGTCTCCTCGACCGGCACGTCGCCGAGCACGTCGGCGAGGTCCGCGATCAGCTCCCCTTCCCCGGTGACGAGCTTGCCGCCCTGCAGGGCGAAGTCGTCCCTGCCGATGCGGCGGCCGAGCTCCCGCCGGACGGCGGCGCAGGCGGCCTTGACGGCGCCGCCGGTGACGTACGTCTGCCGCGACGCCGAGCTGGAGCCGGCGCTGCCGATGGTGGTGTCGGCGGTGGCGACGGTGACCTGGTCGACGCCGAGCTCGGTGCGCACGATCTGGGCCTGGACGGTGACGAGCCCCTGGCCGACCTCGGCGGCGGCGGTGTGCACGACGGCGGCCGGCTCCCCGCCGACGACCTCGAGCCGGACGCGGGCGGTGGAGTAGTCGTCGAACCCTTCGGAGAAGCCGACGTTCTTGATGCCGACGCCGTAGCCGACACCGCGGCGCACGCCTTCGCCATGGGTGGTGTTGGCGACGCCGCCGGGCAGCTCCCGCAGGTCGCCGCCGCGGTCCGGGGGTTGCGGCGCGGCGCGGACCCGGTCGAGGAGGTCGGCGACGGGGGCGGGGCCACGCACCACCTGGCCGGTCGGCATGGTGTCGCCGGGCGCGATGGCGTTGCGGGTCCTGACGTCGACGGGGTCCATGCCGAGCACGGCGGCGAGCTTGTCCATCTGGGACTCGTAGGCGAAGCACGCCTGCACGGCGCCGAACCCCCGCATGGCGCCGCACGGCGGGTTGTTCGTGTAGACGGCGTAGCCGTCGACGAGCACGTTGTCCACCGTGTACGGTCCGACGCCCAGCGTGGTCGCGTTCGCGACGACGGCCTTGGACGTGGAGGCGTACGCGCCGCCGTCGAGCACGATGCGTGCCTTCACGTAGACGAGCCTGCCGTCGGTGTCGGCGCCGTGCTCGTACCACATGCGCGCCGGATGCCGGTGGACGTGCCCGTGGAAGGACTCCTCGCGCGAGTAGACCATCTTCACGGGGCGGCCGGTGTGCAGCGCGAGCATGCACGCGTGGACCTGCATGCTGACGTCCTCGCGGCCGCCGAACGCCCCGCCGACACCGGCGAGGCTGAGCCGCACCTTCGAAGCCGGCAGGCCGAGGCAGTCGGCGACCTGGTCGAGGTCGCCGTGCAGCCACTGGGTGGCGATGAAGAGGTCGACGCCGCCGTCCTCGGCGGGGATCGCGAGGCCCGACTCGGGCCCGAGGAACGCCTGGTCCTGCATGCCGACCTCGTACTCGCCGGTGACGACGACCGGGGCGGTGACGGACTGGTCGCCCTTGCGGATCGGCACGTGCCGCAGCAGGTTTCCCCTGTCGTGGACGGTGTCCGCGGAGTCGATGGCGGCGACCGGATCGGTGATCGGCGGGAGCGGCTCGTACTCCACGACGATCGCGGCGCACGCGCGGCGGGCGGTCTCCGGGTGGTCGGCGGCGACGATGGCGACAGGCTCGCCCGCGTAGCGGACCTGGTCGATGGCGAGGACGGGCTGGTCGCGGTCCTCGAGGCCGTACCGCTTGGCGCCGGGCACGTCGGCGGCGGTGAGGACCGCGTGCACGCCCGTGGTGGCGACGGCGCCCGTGATGTCGACGCGGACGATCCTGGCGCGCGGGTGGGGGCTGCGGAGCGTGGCGCCCCACAGCATGCGGTCGGCCCACAGGTCGGAGGAGAACGCGAACTCGCCGGTCACCTTCAGGGTGCCGTCGGGCCGCTGCGGCGAGGTGCCGATGCCCTGCTGCGTGCCCAGCGCCGCGGTCGTCATCGCGCCTCCAAGACCGTGCGAGAGCCCGCACCTGCGAGTGGGCAGGGCGATGGAGGCGCGGTCATCGGGCCTCCCGGAGCTTGCGGGCCGCCCGGGCGAGCGCCGCGGCGGCCATGGCCTCGTCCACCGTGGACAGCGCGCCGTCCTGGACGACGACGCGGCCACCGACGAGCAGCAGGCGCAGCGGCGCCGGCGGGCCGAACACGAGCGCGGCGACCGGGTCGTCGATGCCGGCGTGGCCGATGCCGTCGAGCCGCCACAGGGCGACGTCGGCGAGCTTGCCGGCCTCCAGGGAGCCGAGCTCGTCGGCGCGGCCGAGGCAGCGGGCGCCGCCGATCGTGCCCAGCGCCAGGGACTCGCGGGCGGTGAGCGCGGCCGGCCCGCCCCGCAGGCGGGCCAGGTACAGGGCCTGGCGCAGCTCCGGGCCGAGCTGCCCGGCCTCCTGCGACGCGGCGCCGTCGACGCCGAGACCGACCGGCACCCGCGCGTCGAGCAGGTCGCGGACGGGGGCGATGCCGGCGCCGAGCCGCCCGTTGGAGCTCGGGCAGTGCGCGACGCCGGTGCCGGTGGCGCCGAGCTTCGCGATCGCGCCGGGATCCAGGTGTACCGCGTGGGCCAGCCACACGTCGTCGCCGAGCCAGCCGAGCGACTCGGCGTAGTCGACGGGCGTGCAGCCGTGGACCTCCCGGCAGTACGCCTCCTCCTCCACGGTCTCGGCGAGGTGCGTGTGCAGCCGGACCCCTTCGGAGCGGGCCAGGTCCGCGGCCTCGCGCATGAGCCGCGGCGTGACGGAGAACGGGCTGCAGGGCGCGACCGCGATCCGCACCATCGCGCCGGGCGACGGGTCGTGGAAGCGGTCGATCGCGTCCTTGGTCGCGGCGAGGGCCGCGTCGGTGTCCTCCACGACGCTGTCCGGTGGCAGGCCGCCGTCCTTGACGGACAGGTCCATCGACCCGCGGCACGGGTGGAAGCGCAGGCCGACCGCCGCGGCCGCCTCGATCTCCGCGGCGAGGACGTCGCCGCCGTCGCGGGGGAACACGTAGTGGTGGTCGGTGCTGGTGGTGCAGCCGGACAGCGCCAGCTTGGCGAGGCCGGCGGTGGCGGCGGCGTGCACGGTCCCCGCGTCGATGCGGGCCCACACCGGGTACAGCTCCTTGAGCCAGCCGAAGAGGATCTCCTGCTGGGCGTAGCCGCGGGTCGCCGACTGGTACAGGTGATGGTGGGTGTTGACGAGCCCGGGCGTGGCGAGGCAGCCGGTGCCGTCGACCCGGGTCGCGTCCGGCGCGCCCTCGTACGGGCCGGGTCCCACGGCGACGATCCGGTCGCCCTCGACGGCGACGTGGCCGTCGGCGTGCTCGGTCCCGGCGCCGTCCACCGTGGACACCGCGCAGTGTTCGATCACGATCATTCGCCGGCCGCCAGCTTCACCGCGGCGACGATGTTCTCGTAGCCGGTGCAGCGGCACAGGTTCCCGGCGAGGGCCTCGCGGATGTCGGGATCGCTGGGCACCGGGTTGCGCGCGAGCAGGTCGTGGACGGCGACGACGAGGCCGGGGGTACAGAATCCACATTGGACCGCGCCGGCGGTGAGGAACGCCTGCTGGACCGGGTCGAGGCCGTCCGCGTCCGGCAGCCCTTCGACGGTGCGGACGTCGCGGTGCTCGGCCTGGCCGGCGGCGACGAGGCAGGCGCAGACCGGGGTCCCGTCGAGGTAGACGGTGCACGATCCGCACTCGCCCTGCTCGCAGGCGTTCTTCGCGCCGGGCAGCCCGAGGCGTTCGCGCAGCACGTACAGCAGGCTCTCCCCCGGCCAGACGTCGTCGGCCTGGCGGTCCTCCCCGTTGACGGTCAGGTTCACGCGCATCGGTGCTCCTCCCAGGCCCAGCGCAGGGTGCGGCGGCCGAGGACGGCCAGCGCGTGCCGCCGGTAGGCCGCGCTGCCGCGCACGTCGTCGATCGGCCGGGCGGCGGCGCCGACGAGCTCGCCGAACCGCCGCGCGAGCGAGTCCGGCAGCGGCGCGCGGTCCTCCCACGGCAGCTCGGCGGACAGGGACTCGGCGTCCGTGGCACGCAGCGGGGTCGGCCCGGCGGAGCCGATGCCCGTGCCGACGCTGCGGCGGGACGGGTCGAGCGCGAGGGCGAACGAGCAGACCGCGATGACCATCGCGTTGCGGGTGCCGACCTTCGCGAACTGCTGCGGCCCCTTCGCGGCCGGCACGAGGAACGCGGCGATCAGCTCGTCGGGGGCCAGGACGCTGCGTTTGGGGCCCTGGAAGAAGTCGGTGACGGCGACGGTGCGGGTGCCGCGGACGGAGGCGACCTCGACCTCGGCGCCGGTGGCGAGCAGCGGCGGGTGCGCGTCGCCGGCGGGTGAGGCGGAGCCGAGGTTGCCGCCGACGGTGCCGCGGTTGCGGATCTGGGGTGAGCCGACGGTCCTGGCCGCCATGGCCAGCCCGGGCAGGCGCGTGCCGAGCTCGTCGATGATGCGCCGGTACGTGACGCCGGCGCCGATCCGCAGCCGGTCGCCGTCGGTGGCCCAGTCGGTGAGCGCCGCGACCCGGGTCAGGTCGAGCAGTGCGGGCGGCCGGCGGCGGTCGAAGTTGAGCTCGACCATGATGTCGGTGCCGCCGGCGATCGGCACCGCGTCGGGGTGTTCGGCCTTCGCGGCCAGGGCCTCGTCCCAGGTGGACGGTCTCAGAAACTCCACGTGACCTCCTCGGCGACATCGTCGTCGCGCCTGACGGTCCCTTCGATCAGCCCGTACGGCCGGTCGGCGGCGTAGTACACCTCGTCGGGGTTGTCGAGCCCGAACGGGGCCAGATCGACGAGGAAGTGGTGCCGGTTGGGCAGCGACAGCTTCACCTCCACGACGTCCGGGCACGCCGCCAGTACTGACGAACCCATCGCGAACAGGGTCTGCTGCAGCGCCAGGCTGTGGGTGGCGGCGAACGCCTCGACCAGAGCGGCCCGGGCCGCGCCGTGGTCCGCCGAGCCGGTGTGCCGCCAGGTGGCGTTCACGCTGGTGGCGAGGATCCGGTCGCGGGTCTCGGGCAGGGTGGTCCAGGCGTCCTTGACGAAGCCGTGGAACTCGGAGTCGGTCGTCTTGAGCAGCACCAGGTCGCGGACGCCGGACACGACCTGGGTGTGCTCCGCGTCGTGGTGGACGGTGGCGGTGCGCACCTCGCCGCCGTCGCGGCGGAACGTGTGGCGGCCGTCGACGGGCCGCCACGGGTACTGCTCGACGTGGACCCGGGCGCCGTGGATGCTCGGCTGGGAGCCGACGAAGTGCCGGGCCAGCCGCGCCGCGAATGATTCGATGTCGTCGATGCCGTGCTGGCGGGCGAACGCGTAGACGGTGTTCTTCTGCGTGTCGGTCGGCAGCACGGCGCCGTTGTCGCCGGTGAGGTGGCTGGCGGCGAGGTCGCCGCGCAGGGAGACGCTGACGTTGAGGTCCATGAGCTCGTCGCCGCCGGGCCCGCGGGTGACGCGCACGATGCGGATCTCGGCCTTGCCGTACTGGTTGGGTCCGAGGGCGAAGGTCGGCACGGGTCAGCTCCCCCGGTAGGTCGAGTACCCGTACGGGCTCAGCAGCAGCGGCACGTGGTGGTGCCGCTCATCGGCGACCGTGAAGACGATCGCGACCTCGGGGAAGAAGTCGGAGGCGAACTCCGTCCGCAGGACCAAGCGGTGCCGGCCCGCCTCGAGCGGCGCGTCGAACCGCCATCGGCCGTCCGTGTCGGTCACCCCGTCGTGCGGTCCCGAAGGAGTTTCGAGGCACACCGGTACGCCGGCCACCGGAAGCCCTCTGGAGGTGTCCAGCACGTGGGTGGAGAAGCTCATACCACGAGCCGTTCCAGGCGCAGCTCCACAATCTTGCGCAGCTCGCCCCGGACGACCCGGCGCTCGGTCTCCTCGTCGTTGCCGAGCCGGCCGCGGGCCTCGGCGAGGATCTCCGGCGCGCTCCTGCCGCTGGCGAAGATCAGAAACAGGTGGCCGAAGCGCTCCTCGTAGACCCGGTTGGCCTCGGCGAGCTCGGCGGATCCCTGGACTTCGGACTGCTCGCGGCGCGACCAGGCGGCCTCCTCGCTGTCGCCCTCGGGGCGCTCGCCGATGCGGGGGTGGGCGGCGAGGGCGTTGGCAAGGTCCGGCCAGCTCAGCGCGTCGAACTCGGCGACGCCGGTGACGATGAGGTCGGCGGATGTCGGATAGGGGCGGTGGCCGGCCACCCTGGCGGCCCAGCCGGGCGACGCGCAGCAGGCCAGCAGGGCCTCCTGCGCCGCGGCCGGCGGCAGATCGTTGAAGTGGGCGAGCATGGCCCCCCTCTCACTATCTCCGGCACCATACTCCGGAGATGTTTCATGTCTAGGCCTGTCCAGTATCCCCTTTTTGTCTCCCCAAGCCACGCCTTCTCCGTCGCGGTGCCGCCTGTCCGGCTGCGTGGCAGACTCGAAGAATGCAGTTGCGGCCGGAGATCGAGCTCGTCGAGGCGTCGGGCCGGTCGCTGCGCATCATCGACGCGCACCTGATCACCGACGGCCCGATCGGGCACGACCTGCCGGACCGCGGCATCGTCCTGACCGCCGGCCCCGACGGGTACACGGCCCGCTGGTCCCGCGGTTTCGTGAACCTGCCCGGCCTCGCCCGGGCGTTCGTCGGCGGCGCCACGGGCGGGGCCCTCTTCCGGCTGCTCGGCCTGCCCGGCGCGGTGCTCGGGGCGGTCATCGCGGTCGGCCTGGCCCGCACCGCCAAGGACCGCCCCACGACCGTGCCCGACCCGACCGTCACCGTCGTCGAGGACGGCCCCGACCTGGTGCTGCGCTCGGCCGACCTGGCGTCGCTGGTGTTCGCCGTGATGGAGCTGACCGGCGCGACCGACCCCGTGACCGTGAGCCCCGCCTTGCAGCAGCCCTCGCTGACCGACTCCGAGGCCGTGCGCCTCGACGACGTCGGCGGGCTCGACGAGGTCGTGGCGCAGTTCCGCGACGTGGCCGTGTCCTTCCGCCACCCCGAGGTCATGGCCCGCTGGGGCGCGACCAGGCCGCAGGGCATCCTGCTCTACGGCCCGCCCGGCACCGGCAAGACGATGCTCGCCCGCGCCCTGGCCAACGAGATCGGCGGCGAGCTGCGCGAGATCCGCACCCCGGAGATCCTCGACAAGTGGGTCGGCAACTCCGAGAAGAACATCCAGCGGATCTTCGCCGACGCCCGCCGCCTCGACCACCCGACCGTCCTGCTCTTCGACGAGTTCGACTCGATCATCAGCTACACCGGCGCCGCCTTCGACGCCGCCGGCCAGATGATCAACGCGGTGGCCGGCATCTTCAAGCAGGAGATGAACACCCTCATCGAGCACAACCCCAACGTCATCGTCGTGGCCACCACCAACTTCCCCGACCGCGTCGACGCCTCGCTGATCCGCTCGGGCCGCTTCGACCTGAAGCTGGCGGTGCCGCCGCCCGGCCCCGCCGCCCGCGCCGACATCCTCGGGAAGCTGCTGCGCCGCCTCATCACCCGGCACGAGGTCGGCGGCTTCCGCCTCTTCGCCGACGACGTCGACGTGCCTGCTCTGGCCGCCGCGGCGACCGGCCTGACCGGCGCGGACTTCAAGGAGGCGCTGCGCCGCGCCCAGCTCGACAAGGCCATGGACGAGGCGCGCCAGGGCCGGCCCCCGTCCCCGATCACCCACGCTGACCTGCTTGCTGTGATCGCCGCTGTACGACCCACCGCCTGACCGACTGTCCGGCGTCGCCTCCGCCGCTTCTCCGCGTCACGCCAAGCGACCTATCGCTCCCGCGGCCTTGATCGAGCGCGCCGTCCCCGCGACCACCTTTGGCGCGGCGGCCCCGCGGCCTCGTTGAGCGCGGCGTTCGTTGAGCGCGGCGTTCGTCGTCAGCCTATGGCGAGGCCAGGTCGAACGAGCGGGCGGCGCCGGCCAGCAGGCCGACGGCGATCCAGCCCGGACGCACCGGGTGCCTGCGGCCGAACGAGCGGGCGGCCAGGGGCGAAGGTCGCTGATCTGTCCGGTGTCGCCCCGAGTCGGGCTCAGGGGTTGTGGACGAACGGCGTCGTGGTGGCGAGTTGCTGGAAGCCGAGCCGGCGGAGAATCGGGCGGCTGTCGGCGGACGCGTCGACCTGCAGGTACCGGTAGCCGGCCGCGGCGGCGAGGGCGGCGCGGTGGGCGACGAGCGCCCGGAAGACGCCACGCCCGCGCCAGTCGGCGACGGTGCCGCCGCCCCACAGGCTGGCGAAGCCGGTGCCGCCGTGGAACTCGACCCGACCGGCGCAGATGGGCCGGTCACCGGCCATGACGACGGCGGCGGCGATCTCACCGGGACGGTCGGCGAGGCGTGCGGTGAGATCCTTGCCGATGCTCGAGTGGTCGCCGCCGAACACCTCGTCGTGGACCGCGACGACCAGGTCGACCCCGGCCGCGTCGGTGACGGGCTCCAGCCGCGTGCCGGCGGGCAGCGTCACCTCGAGGGGAAGGCCGGCGACCTCGGCGAAGAGCAGGCCCTCGACGGGGCCGGGCTCGAACCCGGCGGCGAGGAGCCGCCCGGGCAGGTCGGCGGGGCGGTCGTGCGAGTAGTGCTTCCACTCCCACGGCTGGCCGAGCCGGCCGAACCGCTGGATCTGCGCGGCGATGACCGCGTCGGCGTCGAGGCCGTTGAGGTCGCACCAGGAGATGCCGTGCCAGCCGTCGCTGGAGGAGACGACCCGCACGATGCCGGGCTCACGCTCCACGACCGAGCCGGCGCCGGCCCCGGGCTCCTGGCGGATCTTCTCATCGAACAGGGCTAGCACCCGCTGGGCATCCACGCCTCAAGACCACACCCTCGCCGATCCGCGTGCAAGCGGTTTGCGGCGTCAACCGGTGTAGGTGCCGATGACCTCGATCACGCCGACGAGATGCTCGTTGAGGGCGTCGACGTCCTCGGCGGGGATCCACAGCTCGAGCACGGTCCCGCCGCCCGCACGCCGGCTGACGTACCGCCGGGCGAACGCCGTCTCGACCCGGAACCGCGTCACGTGCCCGACCCCGGACGCCGGCACGTTCCATTCCCGGGCGATCTGCGTGGCGTACTCCTCGTTGAGGACCGGGTAGAAGATCGGCTGATCGGCCAGCCGCGCCGGCCAGCGCCGCCAGTCGGCCGCCTCGACGAGCCGCAGCTCCTCCGGGCCGACGGGCCGCCACAGCGTCGTCGTGCCGTCGGCGTTCTCCACCCGCCCCACGAGCAGCTGCGCGGCCAGCCGTGCCACGTCAGGGTCGACGCCCTGCCCGCCCGGCGGACTCTGCTCCACCCACGCCGCCCGGTCCGCCGGGACGGCCGGCACAGCGGCGAGGTCGTCGATGAGGGCGGCGAGCACGCGGTCGCCTTCCAGCCAGCGCAGTGCGGCGACGTCATCCGGGTCCGAGCTCTCGATGACCGCGGTGAGCGCCGCGGCGTCGAGCTCGTACGCCGCCGATCCGGCCACGTGACCGCACGCCGCCACGAGCGGCGGTGGCCAGCCGGCATCGGCCCGGACGAACTCGCCGCCGACCGGGCCGATGCCGTATGCCTTCGTCACAGCGGCAAGTGTCGCATCACGCGTGCCGGCCGCGACGCCCGGAGAGCACCGGCACCAGGCTCAGGGCGAGCCCGGCGAGCGCGACGCCGGTGACGAGGTTGACGCCGGGGTGGAACTGGGTGAAGTCGCCGGCGCCCGCCCCCGCGTCGCCGCCGGTCGCGACGAGGGCGGTGACCGCCGCAAGGATGAGGGCCGCGCCGACCTGGCCGGAACTCTGCACCAGTCCGGAGGCGAGCCCCTGCTCCTCGTCGGCGATGCCGTCGGTCGCCTGGGCCATGATCGAGCTGAACCCGAACGCGAAACCGCCACCCAGCAGCAGCATCGCCGGCAGGATCGCGAGCAGGTAGTGCGGCGCGCTGCCGGCGGTGAGCAGGAACCAGCCGTAGCCCAGGCTCATCGACAGCATCGAGGCGACGATGAGGCGCGGGGTGCCGTAGCGGTCGATGAGCCGGCCGACGAAGGGCGAGCCGAACGCGACCAGCAGGCCCGCCGGCAGCAGTGCGAGCGCCATCCGCAGCGGCGACCAGTGCAGGACGCTCTGCAGGTACAGCGTCATCATGAACTGGAAGCTCAGGTAGGACCCGAAGAGCGCCACCATGCTCACGTTGGCGCGCACGATCGAGCCGACCCGCAGGATGCCGAGGCGGATGAGCGGGTGCGCGACGCGCCGCTCGATGAGCACGAACCCGGCCAGCAGCGCGACGGCGACGACGGCGGAGGCGAGCGTCACCGGGTCGAGCCAGCCGCGGTCGGGCGCGGACACGACGGTGTAGACCGCCAGGAGCATGCCGCCGACGAGGGTGGCCGCGCCCGCAAGGTCGTGCCCGCCGCCGTGGGCCGGCTCATCCCTGGGGATGAGGACGCGGCCCGCGACCAGCGCGGCGATGGCGAGCGGCACCGGGATGAGGAACGTCCACCGCCAGCCGACGCTGGTCAGCAGCCCGCCGAGGATCAGCCCGGAGCTGTACCCGCTGGCGCCGAAGACCGAGAAGACCGACAGCGCGCGGTTGCGGGCCGGCCCCTCGTGGAACGTGGTGGTGAGGATCGACAGGGCGGTCGGCGCGGTGAACGCGGCGGCGAGGCCCTTCACGAAGCGGGTGGCGATGAGCAGCGTGCCGTCGTCGACGAGGCCGCCGACGAGGGACGCGACCGCGAAGACGCCGAGCGCGACGAGGAACACGCGACGCCGGCCGAGCAGGTCGGCGGTCCGCCCGCCGAGCAGGAGCAGGCCGCCGTAGCCGAGGACGTACCCGTTGACGATCCATTGCAGCGAGGTGGTCGACAGGCCGAGCTCGGCGCCGATGGACGGCAGCGCGACGCCCACCATCGACACGTCGAGGGCGTCGAGGAACAGCACGGCGCAGAGCACCGCGAGGATCCCCCAGAGCCGCGGGGTCATCGTCGCGTGGGGCTCCGGCGCGATGGTCGTGCCTGGGGCCGGGAGTGTCGTAGTCACGGCACGGACACTAGATGCATGCGCATTCAATGTCCACGCACTAATTGCTGTTGCATTTAATGTGGGTGCATCGGGATGTGGTTCCGGAGTAGGATGCGCGGCATGACGTCGCAGGCTGCGCTGATCGAGCACTGGCGCTCGCTGCTGACCAGCTACAACGAGGTCGCGAGCCATCTGGAGCGCGCCCTGTCGGAGACGCACGGGCTGAGCATGAGCGAGTTCGAGATCCTCGACCGGCTCGTCGCGCAGCAGTGTGAGAAGCGCCGCATGCAGGACCTCGCCGCCGACATGTACCTCAGCCAGAGCGCCCTGTCACGGGCGGTCGCGCGGCTGGAGAAGAGCGGCCTGGTGTCGCGCGCGCTGTGCGAGGCCGACCGGCGGGGCGTCTTCGTGACGCTCACCAGCGAGGGCCTGCAGCGGCACACCGCCGCCCGGGAGACCCACCTGGCCGTGCTCGCAAGTCACTTGCAGGTCGGCGGTCAGGACACCCGACGGTAGTAGGAGTCGACCGCCGGCTGGCCGGTGTAGTTGGCGCCCGCCGTGTCGTCGGCCCCGAGGTACTCGTACGGCAGCGCGACGTCACCACGGTCGTCCCGGCCGATCCTGCGGCGGCGGCCGTCGTAGTTGAACCCCGCGTCCCGCAGGTGCGTGGCGAGCCGCCGCCCGGCGGGCCGGCCGTCCTCGAGCCGCACGCTGTCCAGGTCGATGTCCGCGACGAGCCGGCCACCGCCGGTCAGCCAGCCCGCCGCCTTCGCCAGGAGGCCGAGCTTGTCGCCCACGTAGTGCAGGCCGTGCACGCTGGTGATGAGGTCGTACCGCCGGTCCGGCTTCCAGTCGGCCACCGACGCGGTGGTCAGCCGCAGCCACGGCACGTCCGGCGCCGGGTCGAACATGTCGACCAGGTCCACCCCGTGGACGAGGACCCGCTCCCCGACACCGGCGGCGTCCAGCCTGGCGGCCGCCTCGACCAGCGCCCGCCCCGTGCCGCAGCACAGGTCGAGCCACGCGACGGTGTCCGCGGTCCCCGTGACCGACACCAGCGGCAGGAGCGCGTCGACCGGGTTGAACCCCAGCTCGCGGTCATAGCTGTCGACCCCGGCGAGCCCGCGCCCGCGGTTCATCGCGGAGTTGGCCACCACTGACGAGCCGGCGAGCGTGTCGTCATCGAGCAGGGTCACCGGACCATGATCGCAACCATCCCCCACGAAGCCAACACCGCGCCGCCCTTCCCCCACCCTCGTCCGCCGTTCCGTCCCGTTCTCTGGGATGACTCCCCCGCCGCACCGCCGCAACCCGCGTGCGGAGATCGCCATTCGCGGCGTTCACACGAGCGACGCCGTCCTGCGATGTGGGACACGGCGGCAAGCCGTCTCTCATGAGCGAGCCCGCCGACCGACCCCGGCCGGTGCGGCACGCCCGCACCGCGGCCGTCGGCGCCGCTGGCTGTGAGCGGCGCCGACGGGGGTGTGGCCGGGTGGGTCAGCGGCGGCCGCCGTGGTCGTCGCCGGCGTCGTGGCCCGCACCGTCGTCCGAGCCGTGGCCACCGCTGCCGTGGTCGTCGCCGACATCGTGGCCCGCACCGTCGTCCGAGCCGTGGCCACCGCTGCCGTGGTCGTCGCCGACGTCGTGGCCCGGGCCGTCGTCCGAGCCCCCACCGCGGTGGCCGCTGCCCGAGCCGCCGCTACCGCTGTTCCCGGAGCCGCTGCCCGAGTTGCCGGAGCCGCTGGTGCGGTTGCCGCCGTGGTCGTCGGCGGACGGGGAGGCCGAGGCGGACGGGTGGTGGCCGTGGTCGTCCATCGATGCCGACGGGGACGCGGTCGGGTCGTCGCTGGACATCGACGGGGACGGCCAGGCGCTGTCGTCGGTCGACGGCGACGCCGAAACCCGGGCGGGACGGCCGTCGTTCGACGGGCCTGACGCGGCCAGGGCCGTGCCGCCGATGGCGAGGGCCGTCGTGACGGTCGCGGTGATGATGATGAGCTTGCGCATGTCGTACACACCTCCGTGGTTGTGCTGTGCTTGCACTGACCACGGTGCCGGGCGCGGCGATAGCGGAGGCCTGTGGCAACCCTAAGGTTCGGTTAACGCGCCCAGCGTCACCGTGACCCGTGCGCCGCCGAGGGGTGAGCGGTCGACGGTGAGGGTTCCGCCGGCGGTTTCCGCGGTACGGCGGGCGATGTCGAGACCGAGACCGGTGGACCCCGCGTTGCTGACGCCACGGGCGCCCGCGGACGGGTCGAAGCCGGCTCCGGCGTCCTGGACGGTGAGGACGCGGCGGGAGTCCAGCGTGACCGCCAGGGCCACCCCCTCCTCCGTGTAGGCGAAGACGTTGCCCAGCAAGGCGTCGACGCACGCCGCCAGCTCCGTGGCGGAGACCGCGACGGGCAGCGGGCCGGCCGGCAGGTCCGTCTCGACCGGGCGGCCCTGGTCCTCGGCGAGCACGGTCCAGAAGCGGACCCGTTCGGCGACGACCGCGGTCGCGTCGCAGGACGGCACGTCACGCTCGCGGCGGGCGTCCTCGATGACGGTGGTGACGGCCCGGTCCAGGGCGGCCACGTGAGCGAGGATGCGGTCGGCGTCGGCGGGGTCGCGCAGGCCTTCGGCGTCCAGGCGCAGGGCGGTCATCGGGGTCCGCATGCGGTGCGAGAGGTCCGCGACGCGCTCGCGTTCGGACTGCAGGAGGTGGCGGATGCGGGCGGCGAGGTGGTTGAGGGCGGCGGCGACCGCGCGGACCTCCGGCGGCCCCGACGACGCCGGCGCCCGGCGGTCGAGGTCGCCGCCGGCGAGCGCGTCGGACACCGCGGCCAGGGAACGGATCGGGCGCACGACCATGACGGCGAGGCGGTCCGCGACGGCGACGCCGACGGCGAGCAGGCCGGCGCCGAGCAGCGCGAGGACCAGCCACGCGCGGGTCACGCCCTGGCGCAGCTCGGCCAGCGGGACGAACACCCGGATGACCGCGGTGCCCTGCGGGAGGCCCTGGACGGCGACGAGGACCTCGCGACCGGCGGCGTGCTCGACGGAGAAGCTGCCGGTCCGGGCGGCGAGCCGCACCGCCGGGGTCTGGTCGGTGAACGGGCCCACGACGGCGCCGTCCGGCTGGTACACGCTGACCGGCCGCGAAGGGTCGACGTTGAGCTGCTCGACGGCGAGGCGCAGCGACTGCGGGTCGGCGGTGGCCACGAGAATGCCCAGGGACTGCGCCTGCGTCATGGCGACCGAGACGGCCCGGTCCGCGGCGACGCCGCGCAGCAGCAGCGCGAGCGGGACCAGGAACGCGAGCAGCACCAGCGTCATCGCGGCCGCGACGAGCAGCGCCAGGCGCCACCTCACCGCGGCAGCCCGAACTTGACGCCGACGCGGCGGACGGTGTGCAGGCGGCGCGGCTCCTGGGCGGTCTCCCCCAGCTTGCGGCGCAGCCACGACAGGTGGACGTCGACGGTCTTGTCGGCCGTCGTGTACGGCACCTGCCACACCTCGGTGAGCAGCTCGCGCTTGCCGACGACCTCGCCGGCGCGGGTCATCAGGTGGTACAGCAGGTCGAACTCGCGCGGGGTGAGGTCCAGCGGCGCGCCGTCGAGCGTCGCGGTCCTGGCCCGCGGGTCGATGCGCACCCCGTCGACGTCGAGCGCGGGATCCCGTTCGGGTGCGGACGGTCCGCCGTCGGCGCGGCGCAGCACGGCGCGGATCCGGGCGTCGATCTGTTCGGCACCGTACGGCTTCACGACGTAGTCGTCGGCGCCGGCGTCCAGGGCGCGGACCATCTCGCCCTCGGTGCGCCTGGCGGTGACCACGATGATCGGCACGCGGCTCACCGCCCGCAGCATCCGCAGCACCTCCCGGCCGTCGAGGTCGGGCAGGCCGAGGTCCAGCAGGACGACGTCCGGCGCCTCCGCGACGGCGAGCTTGAGCCCGTCCATCGCGGTCGCGGCGGGCACGACGACGTGCCCCCGCTCGGTCAGCGCGCGCACGACGCCACTGCGGATGGTCCCGTCGTCCTCCACGAGCAGCACCTTCGCCATAGCCAGAGGTTAACCATGCCTTAGCCATCGGCGGTGGATAGTGGTGTGCATGTGGACGACGTTGCACCGCCGGTGGGCCCTCGCGGGCGGCGCGTGGCTGGCGACCGTGGCCGTTGCGACCGCCGTGGCGACCGGCGCCGTCGGGTCGATGCGGCAGGGCATCTTCGGCACGTCGGACACCCCGTACAGCGAGGCCAAGGTCGACGCGCTGCTGGCCGGCGCCACGACGGGCCCGGCCGCGTCACCGGCCACACCACCGGTCACGCCGGACGGGACGCCGGGTCAGTCGGCGAGCCCGACGACGGCCGGGGGCGGGGTCGTTCGGGCCCTGACGACCTCGGCCGGGACGATCGTCGCGGTGTGCGACGTGGGTCTGGTCACACTGCGGTCGTGGACACCCAACTCGGGCTTCGAGACCGACCACGTGCAGCGGGGACCGGCGGCGGTCGCGTCGCTGCGGTTCAAGGCGCGCAGCGGCGGCGGCGACGTGCGCGCCGAGGTGACCTGCGCCGGCACCGAACCCCACCTCACCGTCGCCGGCGACGACTGACCCCTTCGCGGCATCGGCGCGTGTACCACGCAACGACGGCCTGACCTTGCGGCTTGTCGGTGCCCTGTGCGGCACGGAACGGCCCCCGCGGCACCGACGGCCTGGACCAACCGCCGCGGCGGCTGCAATCCCGGTGCAACGACGACCGACGCCCGTGCGACGGCGGCAGACCCGACACGACGATCATCTCGACCAACCGGCGCGGCGACCGCACGCCCGGTGCAACGACGGCCATGCGGCGGGATGAGCGGCCGGCACGATGAGGACCGGCGTCCACGCGGCGAAACGAGTCAGGGATCGCAGCGCCTCAGCGAGGACGCGGGCCGGCGGAGTGAGCCGTTGACGGCCCGATGGCCATGCGGCGAACAAGCGGCCGGCGCGACGAGGGCCGGGGTCCGCGCGGCGGGACAGGTCAGGGTCGCAGCGCCTCGGCGAGGGCGCGGGCCGGTGGGGTGAGCGAGCCGTGGACGAGCTCCGTGCGGTGCACGAGTCGCGGTCTTGTCACCGGGACGCCGGCGACGCCCGGGTGGGTCAGCGGGCCGGGCAGCAGCGCCAGGCCCGCACCCGCGGCCACGAGCGCGAGCAGCCCGCCGGTGTCGGTGCCCTGGTAGGTGAACCGTTCACGGAACCCGCCGCTGTGCGCCAGCGCCCGTAGCTGCGGCAGTGGCGTGGCGACGTCGGGCGCGTCGATCCACGTCGCGTCGGACAGGTCGGCGAGGCCGACGGATGCGCGGCCGGCGAGCGGGTGGCCGGTGGGGAAGGCGACCAGGGCGGCGGACTCCGCCAGTACCGACGCCGCCAACTGCCCTGCGTCGGGCAGCGGCAACGGGTCGCTGGGCGCCGTCACGCCGTCGACGAGTCCGACGTCGAGCGTCCCGGTGGCGACGCCGGTGGCCACCGCGTCGCGGCCGGCCAGCAGCAGCGTGAACCGCACGCGGGGCATGGCCCGCTGCACCTCGGCGAGGACCGCGGCGGCCCGCGCGCTGCCGGCGAACGGCGTGGCGCCGAGCACGACCGTCGCGGCGGGCTGGCCCGACAGGCGGATCACGTCGGCGCGGGCGGCGCTCAACCGCAGCAGGATCGGGCCGGCGTGCTCGAGCAGCCGGGCGCCCGCGTCGGTCGGCGCGACCGGCCGCCGGTGCAGCAGGGTGGTACCCAGGTCGGACTCGAGCGCGGCGATCTGTTGCGACACGGCGGACTGCGTGTAGCCCAGCTCCTGCGCCGCGGCGGAGAACGACCCGGCGCTCGCGACCGCGACGAACGTGCGCAGCAGGTGCGGATCCACACCATCAGTATTGCTTATCCTGCTACGCGAATCAGTTGTTGGACTGATGTACGCCGGTCACGGGACAGTGGACGGATGACAGAGACCCGCACCGCCCGCATCGCCCTGGTGGGCGACCGTTCCCTGCACGTCCGTTCCCACGCCCGGATTCCGGGGCTGCTCGACGTCCTCCGCGCGCAGCACGGCATCGGCGTCGACGCGTACTGGATTCCGACACCCGACGCCCCGGCGACCGACCTCGCCGGGTTCGACGGCGTCTGGCTGCTACCGGGCAGCCCGTATCTCAGCGAGGAGGGCGCCCTGCACGCCGTGCGGGTCGCCCGGGAGCACGGCATCGCGTTCCTCGGCACGTGCGGCGGGTTTCAGCACCTGCTGCTGGAGTTCGCCCGCACGGTCTGCGGCATCGCCGACGCCCGGCACGGCGAGTCCGAGCCCGACGCCAGCCAGCAGCTGATCGTCCCCCTCGCCTGCTCGCTCGTCGGCCACGAGGGCGCGGTCAACCTGACCCCCGGCTCGCTCGCCGAGCGCGTCTTCGGGGTCGAGCGTTCGATCGAGCGGTACCACTGCGGGTACGGGCTGGACCACGCCTTCCTGCCGGAGCTGACCAGGCACGGGCTGCGCTTCACCGGCTTCGACGACGAGGGACAGGTGCGGGTCGCGGAGCTGGCGGGGCACCCGTTCCTGATGGGCACCCTGTTCCAGCCCGAACTGGCCGGCGACGGCTCGCGCTGCCACCCGGTCATCCGCGCGTTCGCCGAGGCCGCCGTCTCCGTCGCCGCGCGGTCGGTGGTCTCGTAGCCGACCGGTCAGCAGCGGCGGCGCGCAGGCCGGTGCGCCCAGCCGGCCGCGTTCCGGGTCGACGCCGACGATGCGGGCGACGCTGATCCTGGCGTCGCCGGCTTCAGCGCAGGTCGGCGACGACGGCGAAGTGGTCCGACGGCCAGACGCCGTCGTGGGGGACGGTGCCCGCCAGGTGGACGCCCTCGACGGACCCGCGGCCCGGGCCTTGCAGGCCCACCAGGACGTAGTCGATCCGGGCGTTCGGCGTCGCGTGGCAGGTGACGTGCGGGTTGCGGCGGTCCCAGGTCCACCCTGGGTCGCTGCGGCCGTGGTACCGCCACGCGTCGACCAGCACCAGGCCCGGCACGACCGGCGCGGTGAGGTGTCCGCCCAGGCGCCGCATCTCGTCGGACTCGGGCTCGGCGTTGAAGTCCCCGGTGAGCACCGGCGGGTGCTCCGGGATTCGGTGCCCGGCCACGAACGGCACCAGCCGCTCGACCTGCGCGCACCGGGCCGCGGAGCCGTCGGACGGCGAGTCCAGATGGGTGGTGAACACCGGCACCGGACCGTCGGGAGCGTCGATGCGGGCGTGCAGCACCGTCCGGCCCTCGCCGCCGAGGTCCCCGATCGCGGTCGCACCGATCGGCCACCGGCTCAGCACCGCGTTGCCGACATCGACGGTGGTGTCGCCGATCCGGTCGTGCCAGCGCCCCGGCATCGGCGAGCTGCTGAACGCCCAGTGCATGCCGAGCTCCCGCGCCAGCAGCTCGACCTGGTGCTCACCGCCGCGGACCGCCCAGGCCTCCTGCAGGCAGCACACATCGGGCTGCTCGGACCGGAGGGTGGCGAGGATCGCCTCGTGCCGGGCCCGCCAGTCGCCGAACCGCCACCACACGTTCCACGTCATGATCCGCACCGGGCCGATCGTAGATCACCGATCCGGCGGGTGGTCCACGTCAGCGCGGGGCGGCGAGGACGGGCAGGAGCGCGGCGGGGTCCTCGACGTGGGCGTTGTGACCGAGGCCGGGAAGGTCGACCGGCTCCGGGACGAGCGCCGCGAGCTGCTCGTGGCTCACCATCTGGTCGTGCTCACCCCGGGCGAGGACGACCGGGACGCGCGCGGCGGCGAGGAGGGCGGCGACCCCGGGCTCGCCGACCGCAAACGTCCGCGGGTCGTGCGTGCTCCGCCAGCCCTCGCCGTCGCGGGTCACGGCGGCGTCCGGCGCATCATCCTTGAGTCCGACGAGCCCGGCGACGCGCTGGAAGCGAGTTGCGGCCTCCTCGCGGGTCGGGTGGATGATCGGCGGCTTCCTGGCGAGCGCCGCGGCGCGGTCGAGCTCCGCGGCGGTCCAGGCGACCTTGATGCCGAGCCCGACGACCGCCCGCACCCCGGGCAGGTCGGCGAGGTGCAGGCCGATCACCCCGCCGAACGAGTGCCCGACGACGACGGTCCCGTCCGGGTCGACCAGCCCGGCGACGGCGTCCGCGACCCCGGCGAACGAGTAGTCCTCCAGCCACCCCGAGCCGCCGTGGCCCGGCAGGTCGGGCGCCACCCACGCCGTGTCGAGGAGGGCGGTCAGGTCGTCCCACACGTCGGCCGTGGCGCCGAGGCCGTGCAGGAGCAGGATCGCCGGGGTGCCGGAGCCACCGCGGAGCACTCGAAGGTCGGTCACCCCGACAGCATCCCCCACAACGGCGCCGCCACGGGCCGGCAACCACCCGCGCCCAGAATGAACGGGTGGCCCGCCCCGCGCCGGGACGAACGGGTGACGCCTCGCGTGCTTCGCATCCACGCAGGCCGGTCGTCACCCGCACCCTGGTGAACGGGTCGCGCAGGACACCAGCATCGCGGACGCCGCCCTCCGCGTCGCTTCGGAGGTCGGATCACCCGCACTCCCACGACCGGGCGAGCCGGTCAGCGCACCCCGCGTCGAGACGGGCGGCGGTGAGGGGTTATCTGGCGGTGGCGTACGCGAGGAGGCGTGGGGTCGTGACGTCGCCCCAGGCGGCGGTGAGGGTCGGGGCGCCGGGAGGGGGCGGGGCGTCGTCCTTGAGGACCCTGAGCACGGTGAGTTCGTGGGAGCTTGTTGCGATGCGGGTCGGGTCGGCGTCCTCCACGTGGAGGATGTCGGTGGTGTCGGGGGCTGCGGCGCCGGCGTGGCCGCTGCCGTTGGCCTGGACGTCGCTCGGGCGGGCCTGGCGGACGCCTTCGACCTCGAACTCCTCGGCGGCCTGGGGTTCGGCGGTCAGGATGATGCGGGCGAGGGCGGCGGCGTAGACGGGGTCGCCGGCCGCGTCGTACACCCACCTGGTGCCGAGGACCGAGTGCTCGGTGGTGCCGACCAGCCAGCGGTCGGCGCCGGCGAGCGGTGCGCCGCGGTAGGTGAGCGGGACCTGCAGGACCGGTCCGTCGCCGGCGCGGACGAGGATCGTCTCGATGCCGACCTCGCCGGCGGGGTCGTCGAAGCGGAACGCGCCGACCTTCGCGACGTCGGGGTCGGCGTACCAGGAGCGGGTGGGCAGCCACGCGTTGAGCAGTTCGAGTTTGGTGGGCGTCAGGTCCGCCCGGTGCAGGAGCGCCATGATCGCATCGTAGTGGCGGCGGCGGTCGTCCTGCTCAGGGCAGCGGGCTGGCGGGCCACGCCGCGACGGTGTTGCCGCCGGTCCAGACGCAGTCGTCCAGGATCCAGCGCACCACGCCTGCGTCGTAGGCGCCGGACGCGGTCGCCCGCAGCACCCCCGCGCCCTCGTCGACGGTGACCTCGAGGATCCGCCGGCCGTCGGCGGTGCGCTCGGAGAGGCGGGCCGGGTGGCCGCCGATCGTGGTGTCCATGGCCGGCAGCCGGGCCGGCGCCTGCTGCGGGACGCTGGTCAGCCTGAGGTCGGACGTGCCGTCGGTGAGGTCGAGGATGGTGTGCGTCTCGCCGGCTAGGAACGTCATCGTGCAGCGGTCCGCATGCATGCCGTCGGGGAGGTTGGTGAGCCGGTAGGGCACGACGCAGCGGTACGCGCGGTCGAGGCGCACCCCGGTGGCGAACACCAGGGCGCGCGGCTCGTCGAGCGTGGTGACGACTTGCAGCCACAGCCCGTCGGCGTCCTGCCAGCGGATGACGGTGGTGCCGTCGGAGGAGGTCAGCACGGCGGGCCGGCCGGCGACGGTGACCGGGGTGGGTGCGCCGATCTGCGGCTCCCAGCCCTGGGTGGTGACGCCGACCCGGACGGTGGTGCCCGCGAGCTGGTCGGTGGTGCCGGTGAGCCCGTCGGTGGTGCCGGCGAGCCGGTCGCCGGCGCCGGTGGAGCCGTGGAAGGTGAGGGATTCCTGGCGTTCGCGGACGAGTTGCTGGTAGGTGACGCCGAAGGACGGTGACGGCAGCCGGTCCACGCTGAGGTGCAGCACCAGGGGGCGGCCGATCCTGCCGGGGCCGGCCTCCGCGGCGGCCTCGCCGGTCGCGGCCGGTGGGCGCGGCACGTCGACCATCAGCTCGCCCTGAACCTCGCCGACCTCGCCGGCCGCGCCGGGTGACGGCGACGCGCCGCCCGACGGGTTCTGGTGGGCCGGCAGGCCGGTGAAGACGTCCGAGGGTGACGTCGGCGCCGGGTCGCCGCCCGGGAGCAGCGCCAACGCCGCCGCGACGGCGGCGACGACAGCGCCCGCGCCGCCGAGCAGCAGCCACCGCCGCGGCCAGGAGGCGGTGCCCTCGCGGGACACAGCGCCCGCGCCGTCGCCAAGGAGCGGCCACCGGCGCCGCCCCGGGACGGCAGCGGCCGCACTGGACGACAGCGACAGCGTCGAGGCCGGAGCGGCAGGCAGCACTCCGTGGGGCGGAGCGGCGATGGTCGCCTGTCCACTGTGGGCGTCGGTGTCGACGGCCGGGTCGTCGGTCATCGCGGCTCCGGGGCGGTGAGGGGTGACTCAGCCATCGTGCCCCCCGTCGGCAACCACGAAGCCGACGGTGAGATCGGTCTTCATCCATCCCGGCAAGGCGCCGGTGTCACGACACAGACGTCGGGAGGGGGTGCCGAGGTTGCACGGGACGCACCGCGCGGAGCTCAGGCCAGGGGGCGTGCCGCCAGGGCGAGCAGGCCCAGGTCGTGCCCGGGCGGCGCGATGACGGCGACCCCGGCCGGCGGCGTCGAGGAGGTCGGCACGGAGACGCTGGGCAGGCCATACGCGCTGGCGGGGACCGCGCACCGCAGCGTGTCGCGGCGCCACGCGTCGCGGGCGGAGGGGCTCAGGTCGCGGGGGTGGCCGGGGCCGCCGGCCGGCAGGACGAGCCAGGCGTCGCGGTCGGCCAGCAGGTCGAGCAGCTCGGCCCGCAGCCCCGCGAGGAACGACCGGGCCTCGGCCTCCTCGGCGGCGGTGACGGACGCGCCGAAGCGGAACCGGTCCTCGACGTCGACGGCGAGCGCCCGCGGGTGCGCGGTGATCCACTCGCCGTGCGCCCGCCACGCCTCGGCGGCCTGCACGCGGCGGAAGGCCAGCAGCAGCGGGTCGGGATCGTCCCAGGTGGACAGTGTGACGGGCGAGACCGGCAGGCCGAAGAGGGAGTCCCCCGTCAGGCCGGGGACCTCGCCGACGGCGAGCAGCCGCGACGGCGGCGCCGACGGCCCGGCCGGCAGCAGGACGGAGCCGACGAGGGCCAGGTGCGAGGCGGTGGCAGTGATCCAGCCGACGGTGTCGAACGACGGCGCGAGCGGCAGCACCCCGCCGGTGGGCACGACGCCGTGGGTGGGGCGCAGGCCGAAGAGGCCGCAGCAGGACGCGGGGACACGGATGGAGCCGCCTGTGTCGGTGCCGAGGCCGATGTCGGCGTGCCCCGTCGCGACCGCCGACGCGGGGCCGCTGGAGGAGCCGCCCGTGACGAGGCCGGGTGCCGAAGGGTTGGGCGGGGCACCATAGTGGACGTTCGTGCCGGACAGGGAGTAGGCGAGCTCGTCGGTGTGCGCGATGCCCTGGATGGTGGCGCCCGCGGTGCGCAGCCGGGCGACGGCGGGGGCGTCCTCGGCGGCGGGCAGGGCGGACGCGAGCCACGTGGGGTTGCCGCCGCCGACGGCGAAGCCGGTGACCTCGAAGAGGTCCTTGACCGCGACCCGCAGGCCGTCGAGCGGGCCGTGCCCGGTGGCGTGGGCCAGCGGCATGCCTTTCACCCGCCACACCGTAGGGTCCGCGGACATACCGTCGCCTCCCACCTGCCGCCGCAACGTCGCGGCGGGCCGTTGAGTGAGCGTAGCGCCCGCGCGACGAACGCACAGGGGGTCGGACCTCACCAGTCCGGCGGGCCGAGCCAGGTCGCCTTCGCCAGCGCGTTCTGCCCCGCGGAGTTGGGGTGGAAGAAGTCCTGCGCGACCACCATGTCGAGGGTGAACGCGACCCGGTGCGCCGCCCCGCCGTCGTCCCGGCACCGGGGTCCGTAGGCCTTGCAGGCGGCGGCGAGCTGCGTGTTGTAGGCGTCGACCCGCGCCCCGAACGCCTTGCGCCGCGCCACGTCCGCGGGTGCGGTGGACGTGGGCGCGGCGAGCAGCGCCTGGCAGATCCCGAGCGACCACGCCTTCACCGCGACCTGGCTGGTGTGCCCGACCTCCCAGAGCCGGTTGATGTCGGGGATGCTGACGACCAGGACGCGGGCCTGCGGCAGGCCTTCCTTCAGCACGGCGAGGGCGTCGTCGACCTGGCGACGGAACGTGTCGACGGGGGTCATCGCGTCGAGGGTGGGCCGGCAGGCGTCGTTGGCGCCGATGAGGATCGTGACGTAGGTGGCCTTCGCGGTGACCGCGGTGCGGGCCTGCGCGGCGAGCGCGTCGGCGCGGGCGCTGCCCTGGGCCGAGTTGACGCCGCGCAGGCCCGGATACGACGGCCGGAGCCGCCGGTAGTGGCTGTCGACGCGGGTGCCGTCGCCGGTCGACCACGAGTTGCGCGGGCACGGCGAGGGCGCGAGGCACGACGCGAACGCGGTGGTGAGCGAGTCACCGAGGGCGGCCATGGCCATGGAGCCGGACGACGGGGCCGGGCCGGCAGGACCCCCGCCACCCTCACAGGCGAGCGCGAGGACGACGAGCGCGGCGAAGAGCACGTTGCGTGCCCAATTGACGACGATCAGCACATAGTAGCGTGCAGGCGCTTCAGCAGCGACATCTCCAGCTCCTCCGGCAGCTGGAAGAAGCCGTCCTCGGTGAGCAGCCGGTGGTGGTCGTTCGGCCGGTAGGACATCGGCACCAGCGCGCCGTCGCGCACCTCCACGCTCCCGATGACGTCGCACGAAGGGACGTCACCCGAGGGGTCGGGGGTACGGGCGTCCAGCAGGTCCACCCAGCCGTGCCCGCCGACCGCGGCGGCCTGCTCGCGGATGCCGGGCACCACGAAGACGTCGTCGGCGATCATCTCGTGCAGGAAGCGCACGAACGCCGGGTTCTCCTCGAAGTGGTCGGGCTGCATCGCGGCGGGCCCGTCGACGCCGACGGCGAGGAGCCCGACGACCGCCTCCGGCGACAGCCCGTACTCCGCGGCTTCGTCGGGCTCGAGCGGTGACACCAGATGGCGCAGCCGTTCGCCGACGTACACCTCGTACACGAACAGCGAACGCTTATCGGTCTCCACGGAGCTTCCCGTAGACGAGGACGTCGCGCCAGGCGCCGTCGCGGAACTCCGCGGAGCGCAGGATGCCCTCGCTGAGGAACCCGACCTTCTCCAGCGCCTTCTGCTCCGGGATGTTCTCCGGCTGCGTGCGGGCCTCGATCCGCGGCGCCGCGCTGTTGGCGAACAGGTAGTCGCACAGCAGCGTCTGCGCGCGCCAGCCGACGCCGCGGCCGCGCCACTCCGGCAGCAGGATGATGCCGATGCTCCAGTACCGCGACCAGCCGGTGCCGGTCGCCTCCCAGCTGACGTAGCCGGCGGCGGTCTCGTCGGCCTCGACCATCAGCCGGCCGTCGTGCTCGCCGAGGAAGCCGTCCTCGGCGAAGCGCCTGGCCGGGCCGGTCGGCTCGCGGTAGCCGGACCAGGCCGGGCCGGCCAGCCCCGGCTCCGTCACGAACCGCCGGAACATCCCCAGATCGCTCTCGACCACCGGTCGCAGCCGAACCCAGGTCTTGTTCAACGTTGCCTCACCTCGCCTCGGAGAACCGCCGAACGGGCCGCCGATGTCAGCCGGCCGCCTGCGCACGACGCACAAGATCGTCCGCCATCCTCGCCGATGATCGGGGCGACCGCCATCCGACCAACCGCCGGGAAAGGCCAACCGACGGTAGATCGGCCACGCTACCGTCTGAGCCCATGTCCGTCGATGCCTTCGCTCACACGTTCCTCGTGGCCGCCCCGCCCGCCCGGGTCTTCGAACACCTGGCGGACCCGCACTCGTATGTGGGCCTGTCGCCGCTCGTCGTGGCCGTCCGCGACGTGCGCACCGACGGCGACCAGGTCGGCTACGTGGCCCTCGAACGGTTCCGCTTCTGGACGAACCGGATCCGCGTGACGATGACCCTCGACCCGGCGGCACCGGCGGTGGTCAGCGACGTCGTCTCGCCCGGCCGGGTCCGGCTGCGGGCGGCGGTCACGCTGGCGCCGTCCGGGGCCGGGACCGAGGTCACGGAGACGATCACGGTCGACTCGCCGTCGTTGCTGCGCCGGTACGTGGTGCGCACGGCGAGGTCCGTGCAGCTGCGACGGGCCGCCGAACTGACCCGTCGCATGTCGGCCGGGCCCTCCTAGCGGGTCAGGTGCGCCGCGACGTGCTCCCGGATCAGCGCGAACGAGCGGGCGCGGGCCTCGATGTCGTACACCATGCAGGTCAGCATCAGCTCGTCGGCCTGGGTGCGGTCCAGCAGCCCGGTCAGCTGCGCGCGGACGGTGTCCGGCGAGCCGAGGGCCTGGCCCTCGCGCCGTTCCAGGACGAATTCGCGTTCGCGGTCGCTGTACGGGTAGGCCGCCGCCTCCTCCGGCGTGGCGAGGGCCTCGGGCCGGCCGGAGCGCAGCCGCAGGAACGACAGCTGGCTCGGCCCGGCGAGGAACTCGGCCTCCTCGTCGGTCGGGGCGCAGACGGCGCTGACGGCGACCATCGTGTAGGGGGCGTCGAGCCACTGCGACGGCCGGAAGCTGTCGCGGTAGAGCCTCAGCGCGGGCAGCGTGTTGGCGCTGGAGAAGTGGTGCGCGAACGAGAACGGCAGGCCGAGCAGGCCGGCGAGCTGGGCGCTGAAGCCGCTGGAGCCGAGCAGCCACACGTCGGGCTTGTCGCCGCGCCCGGGTGAGGCGAGGATGCGCTGCCCGGTGTCGTCGCCGGTGAAGTAGGCGATGAGGTCCTGCAGCTCCTCCGGGAAATGCTCCGCGGACAGGCCTTCCATGGTGCGGCGCAGCGCGAGCGCCGTGTGCTGGTCGGTGCCGGGCGCTCGGCCGATGCCGAGGTCGATGCGGCCCGGGTGCAGCGCCTCGAGGGTGCCGAACTGCTCCGCGACGACGAGCGGCGCGTGGTTGGGCAGCATCACGCCGCCGGAGCCGACGCGGATCGTGGACGTCGCGGCGGCCAGGTGCGCCAGCAGCACCGCGGGCGTGGAGCTCGCGATCGCGGGCATGTTGTGGTGCTCCGCGACCCAGAACCTGCGGTATCCGAGCGCCTCGACGCGTCTGGCCAGCTCTGTCGTGTTGCGCAGGGCATCGCCGGCGGACGCGTTCGCGGCGCGGGGCGCGACGTCAAGGACGGAAAGCGGAATCTCGGTCACAAGTCATGGTCAACAACGCCGTCCCCGGGAATGTTCCCGAAGGCGGGGCGGTGTGACGTGGCGCTGGTCGTACACCTGCCGCAGACGCGAACAGGCGCGGCCCGCCCCCATGTGAAGGGGCGGGCCGCGCCGCGGTGACGGTCAGACGCGGCAGGGGTTGCCGGTCGGGTTGGCGGCGGTGCCGTGGATGTCGGCGCGTGCCTCGCTGATGACCACGTCCGTCAGCAGCGTGTCGAGGACGACGGCCTGCTGGGTGACGCTGGTCGGGGTGGTCGTGGTCGCGTTGAGCTTGAGCGAGCCGACCACCAGCGGCACGGTGAGCGGTGCGCTGCCGACCGTGACCGCGATGCCGTTGATCTTCAGGTACGCGATGCTCGACGACCCGCTGAGGACCGGTGCGAGCCCGCCCGGGCCGGACGCGCAGGTCGCCTTCGCGGTGGCCTGGATGAGCCCGAGCTCGATCGTGATCGGCGCGACGCCGCCGGCGGTGATCTTCACCGACTCGACGGTGGCCTTCGCCGTGCCGTTGTCGCCGGCCGCGGGTGCGGCGTCGAGGTTGTCGGGGGTGAGCGCCGCGTTCGCGTCCAGGGTCTTCGACTCCACCTTGATCAGGCCGGAGTCGAGGGTGAGCTGGGCGAGGACCTTGCTGTCGTCCGCGCACGGCACGTTGGCCGGGTTCGCCGCCGGCGAGGACAGCGGGCCGACCCGCAGGACCTGCGCCGTGCAGGAGAACGTGCCGTTGCGGTCGGCGTCGACGATCGTGCCGAGGCCGGTGCCGTCGGCGATCGCGGCGCCGGCGGGCGCGGACAGGTTGACGGTGAAGCTCTCGTCGAGCTCGTCGACCGCGTCGTTGACGACCGGCACGGTGACCGGCCGGCTGGTCTGCCCCGGCGTGAACGTGACCGTGCCGCTGCCCGCGGTGTAGTCGGCGCCGGCGGTGGCGGTGCCGTCGGCCGTGGCGTAGTGCACGCTGACCGGCGACGTCGCCGGGCCGGAGAGCGAGACGGTGAACGTGGCGTTGCCCGCGTTCTCGTCGACGACGACGTCGTTGATCGCGATGGTCAGGACGGTCACCGACAGGGTCTGGATGAAGGCCGCGCCCTGGCTGACCCCGTCGACCTGGAAGTCGACCTTGCAGGTGTACGTGCCGGGCGCGGCACCTCCGGCGACCGTGACGTGCTCGGTGAAGTCGGCGGTCGCGCCGCTGTCGACGGTCTTCGAGGCCGGGTCGAACGTCAGCGCCAGGTTGCCGTCGCAGTCGAACACCACCGGGGCGACCTTGACCTGGATCGCCTGGACGCCGGCGAGGATCGCGGCGCTGACCTGGTCGGCGGGCACGTCCGGCAGGTACACGCCGCCGGTGCCGGACGTGATCGCCTCGGCCTGGCCGCCGGCGTTCATGCCGCCGACGTCGACGGCGACGACGCGGATGTGCGCGGCGTTCAGCGCCGCGACGGTGTCGGCCAGGCCGTGGCCGAGGCTCGGGTCGTGCGACGGGGCGTCGCCGAAGACGACGACGATGCGGGTGCCGCCGTCGCGGAAGTGCACGGCGCCGTTCGCGAGTTGGAACAGTGCGTTGAGGTTGTCCTCCGGCAGGTCACCCCCGCCGCCGGCGACCCATTGGTCGATGCCGGCCTGGACCGCCGCCTGGTCGGCGGTGATGTCCTGGCGGACCGTGAACGGCGCGGAGTCCTCGAAGTCCTTGTACTCCGCGACCCCGAACCGCGCCTGCGGCTGCGCGGCCGCGATCTGCCCCATGACCGACGCGGCGTTGGCGCGCACGTCGGCGATCGGCCCGGTCATGCTGCCGGTGGTGTCGGCCAGGAAGACGATGTCGGGCTTCGGCGGGACCGGCGCGGTCTCGACGTGCTTGGCGATGTCGGCCGACTGGCCGGGCCCCAGTGTCAGGCTGACACCGGGCGGGGTGACACCTGGAGCGGCCTGCGCGGCGGTTGCCGTCGCGAGGACGGTCACCGCCCCTGCGGTCAGCACCAGGCTGAGCAATGACGCGAGTTTCACGTGCTCCTCCTGCGACGGTCGGCGGTTGCCGAGGAGAAGCAAACAATGGCGCCGTCCGCGCGAAACAGGACTTGCCGACCGGGCCGGCGTCGGATAAGAAGCGCTCAGCCGCCCCTTACGAATTCACTCCTGTGAGTGTCCGTGAATGCCGTTCCACATTCAATTCAGTCCTTCGCCCGGGTGTACGAATGTCGACACACCCGCAGGAGTTACCGTTGTCCTTTACTGACGTACAGGGGGTGGCGGCATGGCCGGGAGAACGCAGCTGACCGCGGCGCGGGCCGTGCAGCTCGTCAAGGAGCCGTCCGGGGCGCCCGCGGTCAACCTCGCCAAGGTGCGCGAGTCGGGCCACGTCGACCTCGCCAAACGCGCCGACAAGGCCGGCCTGGCGCTCAGCAGGCGCGGGCTCGGCGGCATCCGCGCCCAGGCGATGCTCGTGCTCGACCACTCCGGCTCGATGCGCCCCGACTACAAGTCCGGCGCGGTGCAGACCCTGGTCGAGCGGGCCCTCGGCTTCGCACTGCAGATCGACATCGACGGCACCGTGCCGGTCATCCCGTTCGACACGAAGGTCCTGCCGACGGTCGCGGTGACCGTCGACAACTACAGCGGCGTCGTCGACCGCGAGATCAACCAGGGCTGGATGGGCACGACCAACCTCGCCGACGCCCTCGCCGTGGTCCTCGCCGAGGCCGAGCGGACGACGGCTCCGATCTTCTGCATCGTCGTCGCCGACGGCAGCCCGGACAGCAAGCGCGCGACGACCAAGGTGGTGTGCGAGCTGGCGCGCTACCCGGTCTTCCTGAAGCTGCTCGCCGTCAAGCCCGTCGAGTACTTCCAGACCCTCGACGACCTCGACGACTCCAAGCGTCTGCTGGACAACGTGGACACGAAGTACTCGACCGAGGCGCTCGACCTGCTGACGTGCAGCGACCTGCAGTTCGCCGAGGCGATGGCCGACGAGTGGGACACCTGGGTCGCCGCGGCCACGGCCGCCGGCATCCTCACCCCCTGATCGCACGACCGGGGCGCCGGCCTCACCGCGGGCGGGTCCCCCGCACGATCTCGTCGACGATCTGCTCGGGGGTGGCGTCGATCGACACCGCCAGGATGTCCTCGCCGGGCTGCGGCGGCTCCAGGGCGGCGAACTGGCTGTCGAGCATCTCCACGCGCATGAAGTGACCGTGACGGGCCGCGAGCCGGCGCGTGATCAGCTCGCGGGAGCCTTCGAGGAACACCAGCCGCACCTGCGGGCGGCCGTCGCGCAGCTGGTCGCGGTACGCCCGGCGCAGCCCCGAGCACGACACGACCCCGGGGGTGCCCGCGGCCGCGTGCTCGTCGATCCAGCGGCCGATCGCCGCGAGCCACGGCGCACGGTCCTCGTCGGTGAGCGGCTGCCCCGCCGCCATCTTGGCGACGTTGGCCGGTGGGTGGAAGTCGTCGGCCTCCGCATACCGCCAGCCGAGCCTCCCGGCGAGCAGCGCCCCGACGGTGGTCTTGCCGGTCCCGGCGACACCCATCACGACGATCACTGGAGGTGGGCTGTCCGGCATGGCGACACGGTACCCAAGCGACCGGTCCGCCACACACGGCGGTCGCCGCCGTCGGGTCGCCCGACGGGATTTCGAGGTGGGCCGGTCGGTGGTCGTCGCCGACCGGCCCTCGACGGCCTGCGGTCAGGACGCCGCCATCGCCACCAACGGGGGGAAGTGGCGGGCGACGAGCTGCTTGGCGACGGTCGCCGGGTCGGCGATGTCGCCGACCCGGTGGCGCTCGACGAGGCGGGCGTGGCCGGGCAGGCCCGTGCCGCGCTCGCGGAGGGTCCGCTGCATCTGCGTCTCGATGGCCCCGGGGTCGACGATCTCCACCGTGCAGGAGCGGCTCGCCGCCTCGCTGACGCAGCGCATGAACGCCTCCGCGCCCGCCTTGGTGGCGCAGTACGTCGCCCAGCCCGGGTAGCTGCGGTGCGCCGCGGAGGAGGCGACGTAGACGATCCGCAGGCGGGGACCCGGGTCGCGGGCGAAGGTGGACAGGAAGGTGTTCGTGAGCAGGATCGGCGCGACCAGGTTGACCTGGACCGCGGCGAACACGTCCTCGGGGGCCAGCTCGCCGACCAGGCCGATGGGCTCGACCGTCGCGGCGTTGTGCAGCAGGACGACCTCGTCCTCGGGTGCGGTCCCGCCGACGAACGCGGCCAGCTCCGCCTCCGTCGGAAGGCTGACGGCCTCGGCGAGGTCGGTGGCGCGCAGCCGTACCGACGCCGGATGCCGAGCGGCGAGCACCTGCTGCTCCGAGGGGAAGGCGCGGGCCAGGCCGAAGACCCTGGCACCGTCGGCTTGCAGCGCGTGGAACAGGGCCGCGCCGAGCCCTCTCGAGGCGCCGGTCACGATGACCGAACGCTTGCGAATAGCGTCCGCGGGTGCGGACATGACATCACTCCAACCGTGTCGAGGTGACAACAACGACGAGGGTGGGAGTTCGGCTTACGTGCGCCAGACCTGCAGTGCGGCGCGGGCGGGCGCGTGGCCCGTGCGGGCACCCGCGGACGGCTCGACACCGGAAGCCGGCATGAGCTGCGCGATGACGCCCGTGGTGAGCTGCGCGGCGTGGTGGGCCGCGACCTCGGGGGTGTCCACCTGCTCGCCTTCGGCGTGCAGCATGAGGGGCTGCCGCTCGTCGTCGTCATCGCCGTCCGACGACGGCTCGTGGTGATGGTGACCGGCGGCGAACGGGACGGGGCTGGACGTGAGGAGCTGGTGGACGATCCCGGCATGGGACGCCGGCGAGCCGACGGTGGCCCCGAACAGCATCGCGAGGACCAGGGCGAGGACGCCGACGACCCAGCCGGGCGTGCGTGCCCGCGTGAGTCCGTCCAAGGTCCGCCCCCTCCCCGGTGTTGCCCAACGTCATCATGGCCCAACGGAGTACTTCTCGGAGTGTCGCGAATTTGCCAGCATCCGCGAAATTCAATTTCCCGGATAGGGTACGCAGGTGCTGGTCCGAGCGGTCGCCGAGGGCGACCTGTCCTGGTTGCAAGAATTGCTCACCAATGCATACGGTGCGGTCCACGTCATCACGGGAGAAAACGGTCGCGACGCCGACCGGCTGCCAGGACTCGTTGCCGAAAGCGCAACGGGCGAACGGGTGGGCCTTCTCACCTATGAGGTCGCGGCGACGGGCCTCGAAATCGTCACGCTCAACGCCGTCCGTCCACATGCCGGGATCGGGACCGCGTTGCTGGACGCCGCGCGGGCGGTCGCGGCCGACGCCGGATGCAGCCGGCTGTGGCTCATCACCACCAGCGACAACCTGGACGCGCTGCGGTTCTACCAGCGGCGGGGACTGCGGGTCCGGGCCGTGCACCCCGGCGCCGTGCAGCGCGCCCGCCGCCACAAGCCGCAGATCGCCGAGGCCGGCGACTTCGGCATCCCGCTGCGCGACGAGGTGGAGCTGGAGCTTTCGCTGCGGGACGAGGAGGCGTACGTCCGGCCGGGCACCCTCGCCGACGTCAAGCCCGTCCTGGGGCTGATGGACGGCGCGACCCGCTGGCTCGTCGGGCTGGGCCGGACCGGGCAGTGGGGCACCGAGCCGCACTCGACCAACCCGCGCCGGCTGACCGCGATGATGCGGTGGGTCCCGCAGGGGCACCTGCACGTCGCCGAGATCGACGGCACCGCGGTGGGCGCGATCGTGGTCGGCGAGGCGCCGGAGCACATCCCGGTCGTCTACGAGCCCGAGCTGTACGTGAACCTCCTCGTCACCGATCGCGCGCGGCAGGGCCGCGGGCTGGGCGGGACGCTGCTGGACCACGCCCGGGTGCTCGCCGTGCGGCGCGGGATCGGGCTGCTGCGGGTCGACTGCTACGCGGGCGACGACCAGGCGCTGGTCGGCTGGTACCGCCGGCAGGGCTTCACCCCGACCGAGACCTTCACGGTCCGCCTCGCCACCGGCGTCGACTGGCCCGGCCAGGTCCTTGAACAGCGCCTCTGAACAGCGCCGCTGAGCAGCGGCTCGGAGCAGCGGCTCGGAGCGGCGCCTTTGAACAGCCGCTCCGAACGGCGGCTCTAGGCCGGCGTGCCGCCGAGCGCGGTGGCGAGGGTCTCCAGCAGGCGCAGGTCGTGCGCGTACCCGGACAGTTCGGACCGGCGGACCGCGACGAGCCCGCCGGGGCCGCCGCTGACGCGCACGTCGCGCCACGACGACCCGGCCCGGCACAGCGCGGCGACGGCCGCCGGCGGCGCGCCCGCGTCGGGGACGAGCGTGCCGGCCGCGTTGCCGAGGGCCTGCAGCTCCGGCACGGCCGCCGCGACCCGGGTGACCATGGCGCCGCCGGTGTGGCGGATGTCGACCCGGAACCCGTCCCGCACGCCGGTCAGGTGCACGCCGGCCGTGTCCTCCACGCGGTGCAGCCCGCGCGGCAGGAGCTCGCTCAGGTCCTCGTCCACCCGCCCAGCCTGCCCGCTCCCCCACCGGCGGGCGACGACGGCCGCACCACGAACGCCTGTGGTGCACGCACCACAAGGCACGTCTCAGTCGCGATCGGCCAGGTAGAGCAGCACGGCGCCGACCCGGCGGTGGGTCTCGCCCTCCTCGACGAGGCCGAGCTTGGCGAAGATCGAGTTGATGTGGCGCTCGACGGCGCGGACCGTGACGAACAGGCGCTCCGCGATCGTGGAGTTGTTGGCGCCCGTGGCCATCTCCGCCAGCACCTGCCGCTCCCGGGCGGTCAGGTGGCGCAGCGCGCTGCCGGCCGGGCGGGCGCGGGCGGTGAGCATCGTCTCCACGATCCGCGGGTCGATGACGGAGCCGCCGCCGGCGACCGCCCGGACCGCGTCGGCGAGCTGGCCGGGCTGCGCCAGGCGCTCCTTCAGCAGGTACGCCCGGCCGGCCACCCCGTCCTGCAGCAGCGCGGTCGAGTGCGCGGGGTCGTCGTACTGGCTGAGCACCACCACGCCGATCGCCGGGTGGCTGCCCCGCAGCGCGATCGCGGCCCGGACGCCCTCGTCGGTGTTGGTCGGCGGCATGCAGATGTCGGTGACCACGACATCGGGCGCCAACCGCTCCACAGTGGACAAAAGCTCCCCGTGGTCGGCGGCGAGTCCGATCACCGACAGGTCGGCCTGGTCACTGAGCAGTGCCTTGACACCCTCCCTGACCAGGAGACTGTCATCCGCCACCACGACCCGGATACTCATGGGTCCGTAACCTACCGCCTGCCCCGGAGGACCCGTGAGCGTCGACTTCGCCCTCCTGCTCCGCCTGGAGCACGCCGTCGCCGACATCCTCGCCACCCCGGAGCCGGCCGGGCGGCCCGTCCTCGACGCGATCGGCCGGGCCCTCGGCTGGTCGGCGGGCGCGATGTGGCAGGTGACCCCTGGCGGGCTGCGGTGCGTGGCGACGTGGTCGACGTCGGACCGGTTCGCGGCGTTCGAGACCGCGACCCGCGATCTCGTGCTCGCCCGCGGCGAAGGGCTCCCGGGCGCGGTGTGGCAGCGCGGCGAGCCGGCGTGGGTGCGCGAGTTCGGGCGGCAGGCGGCGTTCCCTCGGGCGGCCGCCGCCGGTGAGGCCGGCCTGTCCGCCGCGTTCTGCTTCCCGTTGCGGAGCGCGGAAGGCGTCGAGGGGATCGTCGAGTTCTTCACCAGCACGCTCGCCGAGCCGCCGCCGGACCTGGTGTCGACGGCGAAGAGCCTGGGCCGCCGCATCGGTGACGCGCTGCACCGGGCGCGGGCGGCGGACGCGGTACGCCGCAGCGAGGCCCGTCTCCGCGCGGTGCTCGACTCCGCGCTGGACTGCGTCGTCATCGCCGACGCCGACGGGATGGTCCTCGAGTTCAACCCCGCCGCGTGCCGGACCTTCGGCTACCGCCGCGACGAGGCCGTCGGGCGCGAGCTGGCCGAGCTGATCGTGCCGCCCGCGCTGCGCGAGGCGCACCGGCAGGGGCTGCGCCGGCTCCTCGCCTCGGGCGAGCCGCGCCTGCTCGACCAGCGCGTCGAGACGACCGGCCGGCGCGCCGACGGCACCGAGTTCCCGGTCGAGCTGACCATCACGCGGGTCGCGGTCGCCGGTCCGGCCGTCTTCAGCGGGTACCTCCGCGACCTCAGCGACAGGCACAGGGTGGCCGAGGAGCTCAAGGCGTCCCGCCGCCGGGTGCTCGAGGCGGCGGTCGGTGAGCGGCAGCGCCTCGAACGGGACCTGCACGACGGTGCGCAGCAGCGCCTCGTCGGTCTCGGCATGACCCTCGCCAGGGCCCGCACCGCCCTGCCCGACCAGCCGGCGCGGGCCGCGGCGATCCTCGACGACGCCATCGCCGCCCTGGAGGAGTCCGCGATCGAGCTGCGCGACCTCGCCAGGGGCATCCATCCGGCAAGCCTCACCCGGTACGGGCTGGGTGCCGCCCTCGCCGACATGGCCCGGCGCAGCCCGGTCGAGCTGCGCCTCGGCGAGCTGCCGGCCGGCCGGTTCCCGCCGGCGGTCGAGGCGACCGCGTACTTCGTGGTGAGCGAGGCGGTCACGAACGTCGCCCGGTACGCGGGGACCGGCACCGCCCGGGTCGATGTCGCCGTGTCCGGCGCGGAGCTGGTCGTGACCGTCACCGACGGCGGGCGCGGCGGCGCCGACGCCGGGCTCGGCTCGGGGCTGCGCGGGCTCGCGGACCGGATCGCGCTGCTGGACGGCACCCTGACCGTCGACAGCCCGGCGGGCGCGGGGACCACGGTGCGGGCGAGCATCCCCCTGTGATGTGGTGCCAGCATCCATCCGGCACTGGTGCCGGCGCACTGCTGCCCCGCCCCGGCGGGCGCGAGGATTCCCTTCAGTCGGACGACTTTCGAGGGGACACCACCATGACGCACGCCATCCGCTGGGCCGGCCCTTCCCGCGCACGCTGCCGGGTCAGGGGTTCCTGACGTCCCACAGCCACAGCCCGCCGGTCAGCCGCCCCGGCCCGAGCAGCGCGTCGAGGGTGCCGCGCTCCGCCGCCGCGGCGGGACCGTCGGGGGCCAGGACGATCGACGTGCGCCAGTAGGCGAGGTCGAGCCTGGCCTGCTCCCGGTCGAGGTCGGTGACGGCGGTGACCTGGTGGGTGCCGGTGGCGGCGTTGATCAGCCGGTCGGTCGGCCGGGCCGGCGCGCCGACGGTCGCGTGCCGGCCCTGCACGCCGCCGGCCGGGCCGAGGAAGTAGCCGTGCGACATCCGCAGCTCGGTACCGGTCGCGGTCGCCCAGCTCATCGCCGTCCAGTGCTCGAACGTGGCGAGCGGCACGATCAGTACCGACTCCTGCGGCCCGACGAAGGAGCGCCACTCCCCCGACGCGATGAACGCCGGGACCGGCGGCCGGTCGAACACCTTGATCGGCACCGGCGCCGCCGGCACCAGTACCGCCGCGACCAGACCCGCCTTGAGCAGCCGCATTCCCGCCGGCGCGGGCAGCCGGTCGAGGCCGATCGCCACCAGCGGCGCGACCGCCCAGGTGGCCGCCTCGCCGAGCCGCGTCGGGAGCAGGGTGTCGAAGAGCGGCAGGTGCCGCAGCAGGGCATAGGGGCCCGGGACGCCGATCTCGCGCTGGTACAGCGTGAGCTCGTTGCCCAGCGACAGCACCGCGAACAGGGCGCCGGTGCCGGCGAGCGACCGCACGAGCGGCTCCCGCCACCGCCACGCCACGACGGCGGCGACCGCGATGACGAGCGGCCAGCCGAAGTAGCCGTGCTGCTCGGCGGAGAACCCGGGCTCCGGCTGGAACTCGCTGAACCGCACGGCGACCGAGTTGCGCGAGAACGACGTGAACCCCAGCAGGTCCGTGTGGAACGCCGTCATCTGCTTCTCGCCGCCGCGGTAGGCGCCCGTGCCCGAGAACTGCCACCACAGCGGGAACGCGAGCACGACCGCCGTCGCGAGGAGCGTGACCCCGAGCCCGGCGAGGACGCTCAACGCCCGCACCTCGCGGGGCCGCTGCACCAGCCACAGCAGCCCGAACACCCCGATGGCGAGCGCCGTGATGAACAGCGTCTCCTCGTTGATGAAGACCTGCCACACCACCAGCGCGGCCAGGATCAGCCCGCCCCGCACCGGCGCGTCGCGCAGCTTCACGACCCGCCACACGATGACCGGCACCAGGAACTGTGCCGTGAGGTTCGGGTGGAACGTGGCGTGGTTGGCGACGCTCGGCGCGAACGCGGCCACGAGCCCGCCCACCCAGGCGGCGACCCTGTTGTCCACGACGTGCCGGGACAGCAGCCAGAACCAGGCGGCCGCGGTCGCGGTGAGGGTCAGCACCACCAGCAGGTCGAACGTGATCCCCGGCCCGACCAGCATCGTCACCGGCGCCAGCGGCAGCCCCAGCCCGAACATCGTCGTGTTCGCCATGCCGTTGACGCCCACCGGCGCGTTCAGCCGGTCGAGGAGGAACGGGTTCTCCAGGTGCCGCACGCACCGTGCCGCCCACGCCAGGTAGTACTCGGCGAGCATCCGGTCCCCCGGCGTGTACGGCAGCCGCTGCCCGGGATGCGCGAGCAGCCGCCCGCAGAGCACGATCGCACCGGCGAGATACCCGGCCACCGCCACCGCGTCGCCCGCCCACCGGCTCCGGGATTGCCCCTCGTCCATGCCGAGACCCTAGCTGCCGCCGCATCGGCGACCCGTACGCGGGTGACTCCGGCAGTCGCCTACCCGACGCCGCAGCGAGCGACCGGTCACGCTCCGCTGTGTTAGCGTCGTCGCCATCCCGGGTCGATCCGGGCTATCCGGGGTGGTCCTGATGCGGTCGGTGCGGATCGTCTTGAGCTGGTGCCATCGGGACCAGCGACTCAAGGAAGCGCTGCTGCGTGACCTGCTGCCGGCGCTCGGGCTCTTCCGGGACCTGGAGGTCCAGTGGTGGCAGGACAGCCACCTGACCTGCGGCGAGGAGTTCGGCCCGGCCATCGTCGGCCGGTTCGGTGAGGCCGACTTCGGGCTGCTGCTGCTGACCAGCGCCTACTTCACCCGGCCGTTCATCCGGCAGCACGAGCTTCCCCGGTTCGCCGGGCCCACCGCCGACAAGGGCTCGCTGCCGGTGGCGCTGGGCCCGCTGCCGTCGTTCGGCCCGCACCGTGACCTCGGCGGGATCGAGCAGCAGCTGATCTTCGGGCAGGAGCAGGGCAGCTATGCCGAGCTGTCCGGCGTCAAGCGGACGATCTTCGCCAACAGGCTGGCCGACTCGATCCGCGCCCGGGTCCTCGACCTGAACGGGTTCGTGACGCTGTGACCCCGCTCCCTCCGGCGGAGGCCGTCGCCCGCGTGGAGGCGCTGCGCGCCGCCGGTGCGGTGACCGAGCTGCAGGCGGCCCGGCTGAACGTGATCGTGCGGCTCCTCGACGCGGGCGGACGGTTCCTGCTGCGCTCCGCGCTGGACGAGGCGGAGTTCCCCGCCGACCAGGCGCGGGGCCAGGACGCCTTCCAGGACTTCCGGGGACGGGTCAACCGCGCGGCCGAGACGGCCGGCGTCGACCTGCAGCTGGAGCTGGAGCCCCGCAAGAGTCCGCCGGAGCGCCGCCACGGCTGGTTCGCCGGTGGTGACCTGACGGACGCGGGCATCGTCGCGTTCACGGGCAGGGCGGCCGACGACACCGGCATCGCGCACCCGATCGCGCCCGAGGTCACCGAGCTGGGCGACTCGCGACGCACCAGGGTGTATGTCAGCGTCGCCGCCGCCGACGCCGGCTCCCGGCCGACGCGCCAGCTGGTCGGGCTGCTCCGCCAGCACCTCCAGCTCGACGGCGAACGGCAGTGGGAGGTCGCCGACCCCGACTCGATCGGCCTCGGCGAGAACCTGCAGGACAGCCGCGACCGGCTCTGCGCGCAGGCGGACGTCCGCGTGGTGCTGCTCAGCCCGTCGTACCTGACCGACGAGGCGAACGCAGCCGAGCGGCACCGCGTCCTGGACCGGCCCGGCCGCCGGGTCGTCTTCGCGCTGACCGCCCTGCCCGACGCGACGCCCACGCTCGGGCCGTTGCCGCGACGCGGGGTGCGCCGCCGCGAGCAGCCGTGGGCCGTGCTGCGCGGGGAGCAGCAGCGCAAGCAGTACATCGACGCGCTCGTCGACGCGCTGCACGCCGAGGTCCGGGCGCAGCCGGCGCCGGCGCTCGACGCCACGGCGGAGCTCGCGGAGCACACCAAGCGGCTCACGGACCGCCGCGGCGGCAACGACAGCACCGTGCTGGTGGACGCCGAGGTCAGCGAGACCACGTTCCGGGAGTCCCACCTCGAGGCGCCGGACAGGGGCCCGGCGCTGGCGGCGGTCAACCGGCTGCTGGAGTGGGCCATGGCGCAGGACGGCCCGCGGCTGTGCGCGCTGCTGGGCGACGTCGGCCTGGGCAAGACCACGACGGCGAAGCTCTTCGCGCGGGCGCTGCTCGACCAGCGCTCGAAAGGGGCGCCGCTGCCGCTGCTGTTCGACCTCCGCGACGTCCGCGCCGGCGACCTGAGCCGGGCGATCACGCTCGACACGATCCTCGACAGCATGCTGGAGGCCAGCCGGCCCGCGGCGGTGCCCCGGGAGCGGCTCTCCGCCGACACCGTGCGCCGCCGGCTCACGCAGGGCGACGCCGTCGTGATCTTCGACGGTCTCGACGAGGCACTGGTCCACCTCGAGCCGCACGACCAGCGGCTCTTCATCCGCCAGCTGTGGCGCGCCGTCGAGGGCACGACCAGCACCCGCATGCTTGTGACCTGCCGGACGCAGTACTTCCGCACGATCCGCGACGAGGTCAACTTCTTCACCGGCGACGACCGGCAGGGCCCGCAGGGCAAGGACTACCTGGCGCTGCTGATGCTCCCCTTCGGCGAGCGGCAGATCCGCGACTACCTCGCGGGCAACCTCGACGCCGAGCCCGACAAGGTCGAGGCGTTCCTGACCCTCATCGGCAGCGTCCACGACCTCACCGACCTGGCCCGCCGCCCGATGACGCTGAAGCTCATCTCCGACCAGGTCGAGTTCATCGAGACCGCGAAGCTCAAGGGCCGGGCGGTGCGCGCCGTCGATCTCTACGGCGAGGTGGTCGAGCGGTGGCTGGCCCGCGACAGCGGCAAGCACACCCTGCTGCCCGACCACAAGCACCTGCTCATGGAGGCGATCGCCGCGGAGATCTGGCGCTCGGGCCGCAACTCCTGGACCGCCGGCGACGTGGACGACTGGCTGCTGGACCTTCTCGACCAGCGCCCGGACCTCCGCCGCCACTACCGCGACAACGTCCCCGACCTGTGGAAGACCGACTTCCGCACCGCCACGTTCCTCAGCCGCGACGGCGACGAGTTCACCTTCGGCCACCGCTCGCTGTTCGAGTACTTCCTCGCCCGCCACCTCTTCCGGGCGCTGCGCGAAGTCCCCGCCACCGGCCCCGACCCGGTGGCCATGCCGGTGCCCGGCCCGGAAACCCTCGACTTCCTCGGCCAGTGCCTGGCGGCCGCCACCCCGCCCGCCCGCGCGGCGGCCCTCACCGGCCTCGCGGCGATCCGGGACCAGTACACGCCGGAGGCGTCGGAGCTCGCCTTCGCGTACGCACTGCGCGCCGCCGAGCACGGACACCCGCACCAACCCCTGACCCGGGTCCAGCTCCCCGGCGCGAACCTCGCCGAGTGGACCATCGGCAACCCCGGCATGAGCGGACACGCGCTGAGCCTGGCCGGCGCCGACCTCCGCGGCGCCGACCTCCGCCGCGCCCGCATCCACCACACCGACCTCACCGGCGCGGACCTCACCGACGCCCGCCTCGACTCGGCCGAGCTGCACGACAGCAGCTTGAGTCAGGCCGATCTCGACGGCGTACTGATCGCCTCCGCACTCCTGCGCCACTGCGACATCGGCGACGTCGACTTCACGCGAACCATCCGCCACCGCACGCAACTCCTGTGGTGCACCCCCTCCCCCCAGCCGGCCGAAGGCCTGCTCGTCGCTCCCCTGCCGGGTGCACGGCAGGCTCGAACCACCCCCTGGGTCGCGACCGGGCACACCGGCCCGGTGAACGCGGTGGCATGGTCACCGGACAGCACCCGGCTGGCCACTGGCGGCAACGACGGTGTCCGGGTCTGGAACGCGACGACCGGCGCCGAACACCTCCAGCTCGCCGAGCACACCGGCTCGGTGAACGCGGTGGCGTGGTCGCCGGACGGCACTCGCCTGGCCACCGGCGGCAACGACGGTGTCCGGGTCTGGAACGCGACGACCGGCGCCGAACACCTCCAGCTCGCCGAGCACACCGGCTCGGTGAACGCGGTGGCGTGTACG
>NZ_JBEXUD010000010.1:0-67508 GCF_040614215.1 Dactylosporangium sp. NPDC006015 | reverse complement strand
ACGACGGTGTCCGGGTCTGGAACGCGACGACCGGCGCCGAACACCTCCAGCTCGCCGAGCACACCGGCTCGGTGAACGCGGTGGCGTGGTCGCCGGACAGCACCCGGCTGGCCACCGGCGGCGGCAACGGTGTCCGGGTCTGGAACATGATGACCGGCGTGGAACACCTCCAGCTCGCCAGACACAGCGGCTGGATCCGGTCGGTGGCATGGTCACCGGACGGCACCCGGCTGGCCACCAGCGGCAGCAACGGTGTGCGGATCTGGAACACAGTGACCGGCGCCGAACATCTCCAGTTCGCCGGACACACCGACTCGGGGAGCGAGGTGGCGTGGTCTTCAGACGGCACCCACCTGGCCATTGCGAAGAAGTACAGCGTGCGGGTCTGGGACACCATGACCGGCGCCGAACACCTCCTGCTCGCCAGACACACCGACTCAGTGAACGCGGTGGCGTGGTCCCCAGATGACACCCGCCTGGCCACCGGCAGCGGCAGTAACGTGCTGATCTGCGACGCGGTAACCGGCGCCGAACACCTCCAGCTCGCCGGACACACCAACTCGGTAGACGCGGTGGCGTGGTCTGCGGATGGCACCCGCCTGGCCACCGGCGGCGACAACGGAGTGCAGGTCTGGAACACCACGACCGGCGAACCCCTCCAACTCGCCGGACACACCGACTGGATCCAGTCCGTGGCCTGGTCACCGGACGGCACCCGCCTGGCCACCGGCGGCAGCGGTGTGCAGGTCTGGAACACCACGACCGGCGAACCCCTCCAGCTCGCCGGACACACCGACTGGATCCGGTCGGTGACCTGGTCACCGGACAGCACCCGCCTGGCCACCGGCGGCGACAACGGAGTGCAGGTCTGGAACACCACGACCGGCGAACCCCTCCAACTCGCCGGACACACCGACTGGATCCGGTCGGTGACCTGGTCACCGGACAGCACCCGCCTGGCCACCGGCGGCGACAACGGAGTGCGGGTGTGGAACACCATGACCGGCGAACCCCTCCGACTCGCCGGACACACCAGTTCAGTGAACGCAGTGACCTGGTCGCCGGACGGCACCCGCCTCACCACCGGCAGCGGCCGTAACGTGCTGATCTTTGACGCGGTGACCGGTGCCGAACACCTCCGCCTCGCCGGTCACACCAGCTCAGTGAACGCGGTGGCGTGGTCGCCGGACGGCACCCGCCTGGCCACCGGTGGCAACGACGGCGTGCGGGTCTGGAACGCGGTGACCGGCGAAGCGCAGCTGCACATCTCCGGGCACACCGACTGGGTCCGGTCGGTGGCCTGGTCACCGGACGGTGCTCACCTGGCCAGCGGCGGCGATGACACCACCGTTCGGATCTGGGATGCGACGACCGGTCAGGCCGACCGGTTCGTCGTCCACGGATTCGACGGCAGCGAGATGGCGGTCTTCGACGCGGTGTCCGGGGATCTCGTCGGCGCGAGTTCCGGGGCGTGGCGGTGGATCTTCTGGGGGCCCGACGGGCTGCCGGCCGAGACGTTCGGGGCGCTTCCGCCGCTCCCCACGTCGCACAGCTGAGCTACGCGGGGTCGCGGTTTGCGGCGGGCGGCGGTCAGGCGGGGATGACGTCGTCGACGGAGGCGGCGCCGGCGATGCGGTGGACGGCGGCGACGGCGGCGCGGGGAAGGGGGGCGTAGACGTGCGGGAACAGGCCGCCGTTGGCGGAGGTCTCCCAGCGCAGCCACATGCCCATGGTCTGCGCGTCGATGGCGACGACGACGAGGTCGGGCACGTCGGCGAAGTAGCGCTGGGCCGTGCCGGCCACCTGGTCGCGGGACGAGCAGTGGATGTAGCCGTCGCGCAGGTCCAGGGGCGAGCCGTCGAAACGGCCGTTCGCCTCGAACGCCGCCCACTCGGCGGGCAGCAGGATCTTATAGATCAGCACGGGCACACAATGCCACGGGTGAGAGGTTCCTTCACCTGTCCCAGGTGAACGTGTGTGAGCGACGAGTCACCCGTTTGCGACCTAGCGTCCGCGATTATGAGAACTCGGACATGGGTGTGCGTCGCCGGCGCCGCCATCGCGGTGGGCTCGTTGAGCGCCGCGCAGGCTCGAAGACCTGACCCGCCGATGGTTCACACGGCGCAGATGACCGGGCAGCAGACCGCCGAGCAGCCGGATTCCATGGTGTACCTGCTGACCGGCACCGGCCTGGTCGCGATCGGCGGCGTGGTGCTCGTCGGCGGTGTCTCCGGGCTCGGCGGCCTCGACATCCCGGGCGGCATCACGATGACCGTCGGCCGGACCAGGCTGTGGGCGAGGTCGGTGCGGGTCCGCGGAAGGCACCGGATCCGCCGGAGGATCACAGGCGGGTGATCCGGTCCTTCAGCAGCGTGGTGGCGATCGCGGCCTTGCGCGGCTGGCCGCGGACGAACGCCTCCGCGAACTTCGCCGCCTGCTGGTAGGTGACGCTGGCCGGCATCGGGGGCTCGTCGGCGTCGACCGCGACGTCGACGAGCGCCGGCCCGTCGAAGGCGAACGCCTCGCCGAGGACGTTCTCCAGGGCGATCGGGTCCGTGACGCGGGCCGCGTACGCGCCGCAGCCGCGCGCCCAGCCGACGTAGTCGGCCAGCGGGTCGTCGCCGTACCGGACGCCGAACTCGGGGAAGCCGTTGACCATCTGCTCCCAGACGATCATGCCGAGGGCGCTGTTGTCGTTGATGACGACCTTGATCGGCAGCTTGTAGCGGGCCGCGGTGTGGAACTCGGCCATGAGCATCGCGAAGCCGCCGTCGCCGACGAACGCGATGACCTGCCGGTTCGGGTACTCGTGCTGCAACGCGATCGCGTACGGCAGGCCCGGCGCCATCGACGCGAGGGTGCCGGAGAGGTAGAACTCGCGGCCGCCGGTGGCCTGCCAGTGCCGGGCCGCCCACGTGGTGACGGTGCCGGAGTCGCAGGCGAGGATCGCGTCGGGCGCGGCGACCCGGTCGAGCGTGCTGGCCAGGAACTGCGGCGCGATGGGGTCCCGGTCCGCCCGCTCGGTGGCGGCCATGCGCTCCCGCCAGTCGCGCATCTTCTCCTGGTACCGCAGCAGCCAACGCCTGTCGGTGCGCCGCCGCAGCCGGGGCAGCAGGGCCTCGCAGGTGGCCGCGGCGTCGCCGACGAGCGGCACGTCGGTGGGGATGCGGGTGCCGACCCGCGCGGGCTCGACGTCGATCTGCACGACGTGCGCCTGGCCTGGCGCCGGGAGGAACTTCGTGTACGGGAAGTTCGTGCCCACCATCAGCAGCGCGTCGCACTCCTGCATCAGGTCCTCGCTGGGCGCGGTGCCGAGCAGGCCGAGCCCGCCGAGCGCGAAGGGCGAGTCGTCGGGCACGACCATCTTGCCCAGCAGCGACTTCACGATCGGCGCGCCGAGCACGTCGGCGACCAGCTCGACGAGGGGTCCGGCGCCGCGGGCGCCGATGCCGGCCAGGATCGCCGGCTTCGAGGCGTTGTTGAGCAGGTCCGCGGCGGCCTGGAGGTCGTCGTCGGCGGGGCGCACCGGCGGCGCGACCAGCACGGGCGCGGTCGCCGGCGCGCGGGTCGGCCCGACGGTCTCGAACGGGTTGTCGCCGGCGGTCGCGACCTGCACGTCGTTCGGGACCGTGAGGTGCGCGACGCCGCGCCGGGCGAGGGCGGTGCGGACGGCGATGTCGACCAGCGACGGCACCTGCGCCGGGTTGCCGATCGTCTCGTTGTACTCCGCCACGTCCTCGAAGAGCCGGTCGAGGTGGACCTCCTGCTGGTACGCGGTGCCGATCACGCTGGACTCCTGCATCCCGGTGATCGCCAGGACGGGGGCGTGGTCGAGCTTCGCGTCGTAGAGGCCGTTGGCGAGGTGGATGCCGCCGGGCCCGGAGGTGGCGAGGCAGACGCCGAGCCGGCCGGTGGCCTTGGCGTGCGCGACCGCCATGAACGCGGCGGCCTCCTCGTGGTGCACGAGCACGAACCTGACCCGGTCGGCGTTGCGCCGCAGGCCCTCCATGATTCCGTTGACGCCGTCGCCGGGCAGGCCGAACACCGTGTCGACCCCCCAGTCGGCCAGCCTGGCGATCAGTGCCTCACCGACAGTCGCTCTGCTCATGCGTTTGTGCTTTGCCGGTGGCGGCGGAACCAAACATCGCCCTGAGCCGGCGGCGCACCTCGGGGTCGTAGGCGTCGGGGTGCGCGCGGGCGGGCCGGTCGCCGTCGAAGAACCCGCCGGTGCCCCGCTCGTGCAGGATCAGCCGCAGGGTCGCCTCGCCGCCCTCCTGGACCGTCGACCTGGGCGCGGCACCATAATCGTGGACCATCTGGGTGTCCATGAACGTCGCCGGGTGCAGGCAGTTGACGGACACCTCGCCGCCGGCCAGGCGTCCCTCCAGTTCGCCGGCAAGGTCGTCGGCAAGGTCCAGGCTCCACGCCGCCAGCGCGAGTTTCGACCTCCGGTAGGCGGTGACGCCGTCGTACGAGCGGCGCAGCTCCACGTCGTCGAAGTCGATCGGCGCCTGGCCGATGGATCCGACGTTGACGACCTTGGCGGGCGCGTTGGCGGTGAGCGTGGGCAGCAGCGCCGTGGTGAGGCGGACGGGGGCGAGGAAGTTGACGGCCCAGCGCAGCTCGTGCCCGTCGGCGCTCTCCTCGCGGGCGCCGCCGGGCGGGCCGAACCCGACGCCGGCGTTGTTGACCAGGATCGTCAGGTCGTCGCGGCCGGCGACCACCGCGGCGAGCCGGTCCACCTCGGCCAGGCTCGCGAGGTCGGCGACGAGGCCTTCGGCGGTGCCGCCGGCCGCGCGGACCTCCGCCACACCGCGCGCGACCTTGTCCGGGTCGCGGCCGTGCAGCAGGACGGTCAGGCCGGCCGCACCGAGCCGCGGCGCCAGCCACCGCCCGAGGCCCGAGGTGGCGCCGGTGAGCAGGACAGCTGTCATCTTCCGACCGTATACACGGCGAGGCCCCACCGGCCTGCTGCCGGTGGGGCCTCGCTTGCGTCGTGCGGGGCCGGTGCTCAGCCGCCGAAGCCCGCGGGCAGGCCGCCGCTGTCGTCCGCGTCCTTCGCGTCGAGGATGTCGACGATGAAGCGGAGCGTGCCCTTGGGGTAGCCCTCGGGGGCGTCGTCGCCGTAGGCCTTGCTGCCGGGGATGTCGAGCTGGACGCGGCTGCCGACCTTCAGGCCGACGAGGCCCTCGTCCCAGCCCTCGATGACCTGGGGCTGCTTGCGGAGCTGCTTCTGCCCGACCGGGATCTCGATCGTCTTCTTCCGCGGCCAGGACGCGTCGAAGACCTTGCCGTCCTTCATGGTCGCGCCGACGTAGTTGACCGTGACGGTCTGGCCGGCCTTGACCGCCTTGCAGTCGCCCTTGATGAGGACCTTGGTCTTGAGGGACGTGATCTCTTCGGTGCTGGCGGTGATCTTCGGCTCGGTCGCCAGGCCCTTGTCCATGCCGCCGAGCAGCGGCGGGAACGCGTTGGCGTCGCCGACCGGCTTGCACTTGATCCGGTTCTTCTCGGCCCGGTCGCCGAAGTACCAGACGCCGGCGAACGCGCCGCCGACGACCAGCAGGACGATCATCGTGCCGGCAATCGCCTGCCCGGCACGACGGCGGCGGGCGACCTTCGCGGCGGCGATGCGCGCGGCGGCGCGCTTCTCCGCCTTCGTCGCCGGCGCGACGGTCTTCGCGTTCTTCGCCTTAGCCGACTTGTCGGACTTATCCGATTTGTCGGACTCGTCGTCGTCGGCGGTCGCGTCCGGGTCGTCGCCGTCCGCGGCGGCGTCCGGGTCACCGGCTGCGGCGTCCGAGGCGTCGGCCGGGTCACCGTCCTCGTCGGCGGTGTCGTCGCCGGCACCGTCGGCCGCCTCGGCGTCCGCGTCCGGGTCGTCCTTCTTGCCCAACGACACGGTCTCCTCGGCCACGCCCTCGGCCTCGGTCGGCTCAGTGTTCGTCGTGTCGCTTTCCGCGTCCGCGGTGGGCTCGACCTCGGTGTCCGGTGCCGCCTGTGGCGGAGTGGCCTTGGTCGACCTCGCAGTGCGGCGGCTTCTGCCCCGATCGCTCACAGTTGGAAGACTCCCCTGCTGGACGGACCCGATAATCCGGCGGACCTGAGTTTTGTTCGCCAGAGCTTCCCATATCACACGCGCCGCGACACGCCCCGGGTGGCAGCGCAGCCGATAGGGTCATGTCATGGGCACTGTTCAGGGCGTCGAGATTACCGGACCGTTCGACGACCGATTCGCCGAGATCCTGACCGAGGAAGCTCAGAGTTTCCTGGCAGATCTGCACAGGACGTTCGACGCCCGGCGGCTGGAGCTGCTCCAGGCTCGCAAGGAGCGCGAGGCGGAGCTCGCCGCCGGCGGGACGCTCGGCTTCCTGCCCGAGACGCGCGAGATCCGGGAGGGCGACTGGCAGGTGGCCGAGCCGGCGCCGGGCCTGGTCGACCGGCGGGTCGAGATCACCGGGCCGACGGACGCGAAGATGACCATCAACGCGCTCAACTCGGGCGCGAAGGTGTGGCTCGCCGACCACGAGGACGCCAACACGCCGCTGTGGGCCAACGTCATCGGCGGCCAGCTGAACCTGCGCGACGCGAATGCCGGCACCCTCTCGTACACCTCCGGCGAAAAACACTACGAGCTCACCGGCGGACCGCGCCCCACCGTCGTGGTCCGCCCGCGCGGGTGGCACCTGCCGGAGAAGCACATCCTGGTCGACGGCGCGCCGACGTCCGGTTCGCTGACCGACTTCGGGCTCTACTTCTTCCACAACCACCTCGTCACCCGGCCGTACTTCTACCTGCCGAAGATGGAGTCGCATCTGGAGGCCAGGTTGTGGAACGAGGTGTTCGCGTTCGCGGAGGAGCGGTTCGGCCGCCCCACCGGCACGATCCGGGCCACCGTGCTGATCGAGACGTTCCCCGCCGCGTTCGAGATGGACGAGATCCTGTACGAGCTGCGCGAGCGCTCGGCGGGCCTCAACGCCGGCCGGTGGGACTTCATGTTCAGCGTCATCAAGAAGTTCCGGACGCGCGGCAAGGACTTCCTGCTGCCGGACCGCAACACGGTGACGATGACCGTGCCGTTCATGCGGGCCTACACGGAGCTGCTCGTGCGGACGTGCCACCGGCGGGGCGCGCACGCGATCGGCGGCATGGCGGCGTTCATCCCGAGCCGGCGCGACCCCGAGATCAACAAGGTGGCGTTCGAGAAAGTTACCGCCGACAAGACCCGCGAGGCCGGCGACGGGTTCGACGGATCCTGGGTCGCGCACCCCGACCTCGTCGAGACGTGCCGGACCGTGTTCGACGGCGTGCTCGGCGACCGGCCCAACCAGCTCGACCGGCTCCGCGAGGACGTGACCGTGACCGCGGAGGACCTTCTCGCCGTCGGTGACACGCCCGGGCAGCAGACCGAGGCGGGGCTGCGCAACGCGGTGAGCGTCGGCGTGCAGTACCTCGACGCGTGGCTCAAGGGCAGCGGCGCCGTCGCGATCAACAACATGATGGAGGACGCGGCGACCGCGGAGATCTCCCGGTCGCAGGTCTGGCAGTGGCTGCACAACGGTGTCACCCTCGCAGACACGGGTGCGCTCGTGACGCGGGAGCTGGTCGAGCGGATCGCCGACGAGGAGCTGGCCGCGCTCGGCCGGGACCTGCGGGAGGCGCGGGCGCTGTTCATGGAGGTGGCTGTGGCGGACGAGTTCATCGACTTCCTGACCTTGCCGGCGTACGACCGCATGCCATGACCATTGAAGGGCTGGTGGCGCGGTTGCGGGAATTCCTGCTGCCGGAGCAGGTGCTCACCGACCGCCAGCAGCTGCGCACGTACGAGTGCGACGGGCTGACCCACTACCGGGTGGTGCCCGCGGTCGTCGTGCTGCCGCGGACGGCCCAGGAGTGCGCCGACACGGTCCGGGCGTGCGTGGCCGCCGGGGTGCCGTTCGTCGCCCGCGGCTCCGGGACCGGCCTGTCCGGCGGGGCACTGCCGCACGCCGACGGCGCGCTCATCGTCACCTCGCAGCTTCGCGCGATCCGCGAGGTCGCCCCGCAGGACGAGCGGGCGGTGGTCGAGCCCGGCGTGATCAACCTGCAGGTCAGCCGCGCCGCGTCCCCGCACGGCTACTACTACGCGCCCGACCCGTCCAGCCAGCAGATCTGCTCGATCGGCGGCAACGTCGCGGAGAACTCCGGCGGCGCGCACTGCCTCAAGTACGGCTTCACCACCAACCACGTCACCGGCGTCGAGATCGTCACCCCCGACGGGGACCTGGTCCGGCTCGGCGGGCGGGCACCCGACGCACCCGGCTACGACCTGCTCGGCGCGTTCGTCGGCTCCGAAGGCACCCTCGGCATCGCCACCGAGGTCACCGTGCGCCTCGTCCGGCTCCCGGAGACGGTCCGGACCCTCCTCGCCGCCTTCCCCGGCACCGACCAGGCCGGCGCCGCCACGTCGGCGATCATCGCGGCCGGGGTCGTGCCGGCGGCGATCGAGATGATGGACGCCCTGGCGATCGAGGCCGCGGAGGCGGCCGTGCACTGCGGCTACCCGGGCGGCGCCGGCGCGGTGCTCATCGTCGAGCTGGACGGGCCGCGGGCCGAGGTCGACGCCCAGTTCGCCGCGGTCGAGGCGTTCTGCCGGGAGCACGGCGCGTTCGAGATCCGCATCGCCGCCGACGACGCCGAGCGGGCCCTGTTCTGGAAGGGCCGCAAGTCGGCGTTCGCCGCCGTCGGCCGGATCAGCCCCGACTACATCGTCCAGGACGGCGTCATCCCCCGCACCGCGCTGCCGCAGGTGCTGACCCGCATCGGCGAGCTGGCCCGCGACCACGGCGTCCGGGTCGCCAACGTCTTCCACGCCGGCGACGGCAACCTGCACCCGCTCGTCCTCTTCGACGAGACCGTCCCGGGGCAGGCGGAGCGGGCCGAGGCGGTGTCGGGCGCCATCCTCGACATCTGCGTCGAGCACGGCGGGTCGATCACCGGCGAGCACGGCGTCGGCGTCGACAAGGCCAAGCACCTGCCCAGCATGTACAGCGCCGACGACCTCGACACGATGCAGCTGGTGCGGTGCGCGTTCGACCCGCACGGGCTGTCGAACCCGGGCAAGATCTTCCCGACGCCCCGCCTGTGCGGCGAGGTACCGGGACGGCGCAAGGGCACCCATCCGCAGCATCAGCCAGGCATCGCGGAGGTCTTCTAGGTCATGATCGCTGGAGCTTCACCCGTCCCGGCGGCGCGGATCGCGGGCGTGCCGGCCGCCGCCGTCGCCTCGCCCGCGTCGACCGCTGAGGTCGCCGACGTGGTCCGCGGCGCCGCCGGCGACGACCTCGCGCTCGTCGTGCGCGGCGGCGGCACCAGGCAGGACTGGGCGCTGCCGCCGCAGCGGCTCGACCTGATCCTGGAGACGTCCAACCTGTGCGGGCTCGTCGAGCACGCCGCCGGCGATCTCGTCGCCGTCGTCCGCGCCGGCACGCCGCTGCGGCAGGTCCAGGAGGCACTGCGCCCCGCCGGGCAGCAGCTCGCGCTGGACGAGCCGCTGCCGGGCGCCACCGTCGGCGGCACCGTCGCGGTCAACGCGTCCGGCCCGCGGCGCATGCTGTACGGCACCGTCCGGGACCTGCTCATCGGCGTCACCGTCGTCCGCGCCGACGGGGTCGTGGCGAAGGCCGGTGGCAAGGTCGTCAAGAACGTCGCCGGATACGACCTCGGCAAGCTGGTCGCGGGGTCGTACGGCACCCTCGGCGTCATCACCGAGTGCGCCTTCCGGCTGCACCCGCTGCCCGCCGCCCGCCGGTTCGTGTCGGTCCGCGTGGACGGCCCGGACGACGCCGCGCGGGTCCTCGCGGCGGTCCTCGGCGCCCAGGTCGTGCCGAGCGCCCTGGAGGTCGACACCGACCCGCTGACGGTGACGGCGCTCGTGGAAGGCGTGCCCGAGGGGGTCGCCCAGCGCGCGGCCGACCTGGAGAAGCTGCTCGGCGACGGCGCCGGCACGGCCGAGACCCCGCCGCCCGGCTGGGGCACCTACCCGTGGCGGCCGGGGGACATCGGCATCAAGCTCACGTCGGCGCTGTCGCGGGTGCCGTACCTGCTGACCGCCGTCGGCGTCACCGCGCAGCTGCACGACGTCAGGCTGCACGTGCGCGGCTCGGCCGGCACCGGCGTCCTCTACGCGGGCCTGCCCGGCGACACCGACCCGGGCTCCGTCGTCGGCGTCGTCAGCGACCTGCGCGCCGCCACCCGCGCCGGCGCCGGCCACTGCGTGGTGCTCACCTCCCCGCCGGCGGTCCGGTCCCGCGTCGACGTGTGGGGGCACGTCGACGGCCTCGACCTGATGCGCCGGGTGAAGGAGCAGTTCGACCCGCTCGGCATCCTCGCTCCCGGCCGGTTCGTGGGGGGCATCTGATGGTGCTCGAAGGACCTTTCGTCGACCCCGGGCTCGTCTCGGACTGCGTGCACTGCGGGTTCTGCCTGCCGACCTGCCCGACGTACGTGCTGTGGGGCGAGGAGATGGACTCCCCGCGCGGCCGCATCCAGCTGATGCGCCAGCGCCTCGAGGGCGAGCCGCTGACCCCGTCCGCCGCCGGCCACTTCGACGCGTGCCTCGGCTGCATGGCATGCGTGACCGCGTGCCCGTCCGGCGTCCGGTACGACACCCTGATCGAGCAGACCCGCGTCTCGGTGGAGCGGGAGCATCCCCGGCCGTTGCCGGAACGGGCGCTGCGGGGGCTGGTGTTCGGCCTGTTCCCCCACCCGCGACGGCTGGCGCTCGTGAAGCGGCCGCTCGGGCTGTACCAGCGGCTCGGCTCCCCGCTGCTGTCCCGGCTGCCGGGCCGGCTGGCGGCCCTGGCCGCGCTCGCTCCGCCGGTCCGCCGATCCGTGCCCCTGCCCGCGCTGGTGCCGGCCCTGGGCCCGCGCCGCGCCGTGGTCGGGATGCTCACCGGCTGCGTGCAGCGCGAGTTCTTCCCGTCCGTGAACGCCGCGACCGCCCGCGTCCTGGCCGCCGAGGGCTGCGACGTGGTGATCCCGCCGTCGCAGGGCTGCTGCGGCGCCCTCAGCGTCCACAGCGGCCGCCACGCCGAGGCCACGGACTTCGCCCGGGGCATCGTGGACACGTTCGCCTCGGCGGGCATCGACGCCCTGGTCGTGAACGCCGCCGGCTGCGGCTCGTCGCTGAAGTCCCTCGGCGAGCTGCTCGCCGACGACCCCGCGTACGCTCCCCGCGCGGCCGCGCTCGCCGCCCGCGTCACCGACTTCTCCGAGCTGCTCGCCGACCTCGGCCCGGCCGCCCCGCGCCACCCGCTCCCGCTGACCGTCGCCTACCACGACGCCTGCCACCTCGCCCACGCCCAGGGCGTCCGCTCCCAGCCGCGGACCCTCCTGCGCGGCATCCCGGGCCTCGACCTGCGCGAGATCCCCGACGCCGAGATCTGCTGCGGCTCCGCCGGCGTCTACAACATCCTGAATCCCGCCCCGGCGGCCGACCTGGCCGCGCTGAAGGCCCGCAACGTCCTGTCCACCGGCGCCGCCTGGCTCGTCACCGCCAACCCCGGCTGCCTCATGCAGATCACCGCCGGCCTCCGCACCACCGGCGCCACCATCCGCACCGCCCACACCGCCCAGGTCCTCGACGCCTCCATCCGCGGCGTCCGCCTCAACCCCGACCCCGCGTAACGGGACGGGCAGCGCGGCACGGCGGCGATCGCGGCCGCTGCGCTCGTTCATGCCGGTCGGCCCCGGACCATGGACCCGCCCGGCGTCGGGTAGGCGACGGGGCCGAGCCTGGTGACTCGGCCCCGCGTGGATGCCGGTATGACGACGAACCTCGTGGACTGTCCCGAGTGCGGGCTCCCGGCCACCGTGCGCGGCGACGGGCCGGCGCGGAGCACCGGCGGGCCGGTCGAGCACATCCGGCTGCACTGCGTGCTCGGTCACCGCTTCTTCGGGCCGGTCACCACCCTGCGGCGCCCGCCCGGGGCCGCGTAGCGGGGCCGGTCAGTTCGGGCGCAGGGGGCGGCCCTGGCCGTCGACCGGGCGGCCGGTCAGCAGGATGATGCCGTCGACCACGAACCAGACCCACAGGCCGAAGACGATCAGGAACGGCAGCCAGAAGAGGAAGCCGCACCAGAACGACGTCCAGCCGACGACGACGCTCAGCACCAGCTGGGTCACGCCGAGGGCGGTGTTGCCCGCGTACAGCCGGCCGATGCCGCCGAGGATGAGGAACAGGCCCGGCAGGAGCTGGAGCAGGCCGGCGGCGAGCTTCGACTTGTCGGAGTACGGCTGGCCGGTCGCCGGGTCGTAGCCCGCGTTGGCCGCGCCGGGGACGCCGTAGCCGGGCTGGCCGTAGGCCGCCTGCTGACCGTACGCCGCCTGCTGCTGACCGTACGGGTCGTAGCCGCCGGACGTGGGGGCGCCGGAGACCGGCAGCTGGTAGGTCGGCGAGTACGGCGGGCTGGAGCCCGGCGGCGACGAGGACGGCGGGCCCGACATCGGCTGCTGTCCGGCCGGCAGCGCGTACGGGTCGGAGGGCTGCTGCCCGTACTGGGGCTGCTGGCCATACGGGTTGGGCTGATATGGGTCCTGCTGCCCGTAAGGTGGCTGCGTCATGGGAGCAGGTTACCGCCACCGGCCGAAGGGACATGACCCTGTGAGCATGGTGACGTTGAGCCGCCCCCGTGTCATGCGATCGGATTGACGCATGGACTTCGACGGCCGCAGGCCGCTGCGCACCACCGTCCGCCTGCTGGCCCACCGGAAGTGGCGCATCGCGCTGGCCACCGTCGCGTTCGCGGTGAAGGACAGCCCGATCTGGTTGCTGCCGCTGCTCACGGCGAACATCATCGACGTGGTCGTGGAGCACCGGCCGCTCGCGCAGCTGTGGCTCAACGCGGTCGTGCTCGCCGTGGTCCTGCTGCAGAACATCCCCGTCCACATGCTGTGGGTCCGGCAGATGAGCCTGATCGTGCGGGACCTCGGCACGGACCTGCGCTCGGCGCTCGCCGGGCGGTTGCAGCAGCTGTCGATCAGCTTCCACACGAAGGCGGGCGCGAGCCTGCTGCAGACGAAGGTCGTCCGCGACGTGGAGAACGTCGAGATGATGCTGCAGCAGGTGGCGGCGTCGGGGACGTCGGCGGTGCTGACCCTGGCCGGGGCGCTGAGCCTGACCGCGGTCCGGGTCCCGCAGTTCGTGCCGCTGTTCCTGCTGGTGGTGCCGGCGACCGCGGGGCTGGTCGCGATGGTGCGGCGGCGGTCCGGGGCCCGCAACGAGGAGTTCCGCCGCCGGGTCGAGGACCTCTCGGCCCGCGTCGACGAGATGGCGCACCTCATGCCGATCACGCGCGCGCACGCCCTGGAGACCGAGGCGCTGCACCGGGTCCGCGGGACCGTCGAGGAGGTGCGCGCGGCCGGCCGCCGGCTCGACCTGGTCAACGGGCGCTTCGGCGCGCTGTCGTGGGTGACGTACCAGCTGCTGGGCGCGGCCTGCCTGATCGCGGCGGGATGGGCGGCGTGGAGCGGGTTCGCGCCGGTCAGCGCCGGCGACGTGGTGCTGCTCAGCACGTACTTCGCGGTGCTGACGTCGTCGGTCATCGGGCTCTTCGGGCTGGCCCCGATCATCACCAAGGGGCTCGAGTCGATCCGGTCGATCGGCGAGGTGCTCGCCGCGCCCGACCTGGAGCGCAACGAGGGCAAGCAGGTCGTCACGACGGTCGCGGGCGCCGTGACGTTGCAGGGCGTCGGCTACCGGTACACCGACGGCGCGGACCCGGCGGTGAGCGGCGTCGACCTCGACGTGCGGCCGGGAGAGACGATCGCGTTCGTGGGCCCGTCCGGGTCCGGCAAGTCGACGATGCTCAACCTGCTGATCGGGTTCATCCGGCCGACCGAGGGCCGGATCCTGCTCGACGGCGTCGACATGGAGCGCATCGACCTGCGTAGCTACCGCCGCAGCGTCTCGGTGGTGCCGCAGGAGTCGGTGCTGTTCGACGGCACGATCCGCGACAACGTCACGTATGGGCTGCGCGGCATGACGGAGGAGACGGTGACGCGGGCGCTGCGGGACGCGAACGCCCTGGAGTTCGTGGAGCGGCTCCCCCACGGCTGGGACACCGTCGTCGGCGAGCGCGGCGCGCTGCTGTCCGGCGGCCAGCGGCAGCGGCTCGCGATCGCCCGGGCGCTGGTCCGGGACCCGCGGGTGCTCCTGCTGGACGAGGCGACCTCGGCGCTGGACAGCGAGTCCGAGGCGCTCGTGCAGGAGGCGCTGACCCGGCTCATGCGGGGGCGGACGACGTTCGTCGTCGCGCACCGGCTCGCCACGGTCCGCAACGCCGACCGGGTCGCGGTCCTGTCCGGCGGCCGGCTCGCCGAGCTCGGCACCCACGACGAGCTCCTCGCGGCCGGCGGCACGTACGCGAGGCTGCACCGCCTCCAGCATGTGTAGCCACGCGCGAGCATCGTGGACGGGCGCGTGGACAGCCGCCCGCGAGCGGCGCGTGTGAGCGTCCCTCCCGGGGTCTGCGACACTGGGCAGGTGAAACCCGGTGCGTCTGACGAGCTGGCCAGCGCGAGCCTGGTCGAGCTCGCCATGTCACGGCTGCGCCGGGAGATCCTCAGCGGCGCCACCGACCCCGGCGAGCGGCTCGTGGAGGAGCAGCTGACCCGCAGGTTCGGCATCAGCCGCGCCCCGTTGCGGGAGGCGCTGCGCCTGCTCGCGCAGCAGGGCCTCGTGGAGCACGTGCCGCGGCGCGGGGTTCGGGTCGCCACGCTCTCCGCCGACGACATCCAGGAGTTGTACGCGGTCCGCGACGTCCTCGAGCGCCACGCCGTCTCCGCCACCGCATCCGACGCGGACCTCGCCGGTGTCGCCGCCGCGGTGAAGGCGCTGCAGGAGGCCGACGCCCGCGGCGACCAGTTCGACGTGGCGACCGCCCACCGGGAGTTCCACGTCGCGGTCGTCGCCCTCGCCGGCAACCGCCAGCTGACCCAGGTCTACGAGTCGATCCTGGTGAAGATCCAGCTGTACATGGCGCTGAACCTGCGCCGCGAGGCCGAGGTCGCCCGCCCGCACGACGGCGTCCACCGCCACGAGCGGCTCTTCGAGGCCGTGTCGGCCCGCGACTCGGCCGCCGTGCTCGCGGCGCTGGACGAGCACGGCGCCCGCTCGTACATCGGCTGACGACGCTGGACGCGAGGCGGTCGGCCCCGCAGGCGCCGGCGGCCGGTTGGGCGGCACCTCGGGCAGCGTCGCGGCGAACGCCTCGCGGGCGTGGTGCGGGAGCAGCCAGCCGCCGTCCATGCTGACCCGCACGCCCGCCGAGGCGCCCGGCGTGCCGCGGGCGGGGGTCAGCCGCTCGGCGAGGTCCAGCCGGAGTGCGAAGGCACCGGTGGCGGCGCGGCGGACGGCACGGGCACGGGCTCCGCGGCGGGCTGGACGGTGGCCCAGGCCGCCGACGGCGCGGCGGTGGCGGGGACGGTCCAGCCCGCGGGCATCGGGTACTCCGGCAGCGGCTGCGCCGCGAGGGCCGCGACGAACGCGGGGTGCGGGCGCCGCGGCTCCAGCCACAGGCCGTCGCGGCTGACCCGGACGCCGGCCACGGCTACGCGGGTACCGCGGGCGACGACGATGAGCCCGGCACCCATGCAGGCCACCGTGACGGCGATGGCGGCGAGCGCGGCCGTGCCGTGGACCCGCTCGCTCAGGTACAGGGCGGCGACGAGGCCGGCGACGATCGTGGCGGCGCCGGCGGCGATCCGGGCGGCGCGGCGCAGGCCGCAGCGGTGGCACGACGGCCAGGCCGGCGCGAGCGCCTCCTTGCGCAGCGGCCTGAGCAGGATCCGGTAGAGCAGGCGGCCGGCGAGCACCGCCAGGGGCCACGCCCACAGGGGCAGCGGCGACAGGAACACCATCGGCCGCATGCTGGTGGCGGGCCGCCCGTGGCGCGGGCAGATCGGCGGCACGAACGCGCCGGCGGGGATGCGGACGGGCGGCATGGCAGGCTCCGGGGGCCGAGGGGTCGGCGGGATTCTGCCACGCCGCGCGCCGTCCGGGAACCCGTCAGGGCAGCGGGGCGAGGATGGAACAGCTGCTGGTGGTGGCGCCGTCGGCGCCCGGGTAGCAGATGTCGGAGTCGGCGCCGCCGTTGAGGCTGTCGAACCCGGCGTCGCCGTACAGGGTGTCGTTGCCGGTGCCGCCGTTGATGGTGTCGGCGCCCTGCCGGCCGCGGAGGATGTCGGGGCCGCCGCCGCCGTTGATGACGTCGTCGCCGGAGTAGGTGGTGCACGGCGGCGGCGCCTGGATCGCGGTGGGCACGAGCAGCCCGCCGCCGGACGGGAAGGGCTGGCACGGCGTGGTGTACCAGCCGCCGTCGATGACGTTGGCGTTGCCGTCGCCCGTGAGGGTGTCCGCGGCGCCGCCGCCGGTGAGGTTCTCGATCTCCTGGTACACGTCGGCCTCGCCGGTCAGCGGGTCGCCGCCGTGCGCCGGGCTCACCAGGGTCGCGGTGATCTTCGCGGTCCGGCCCTGGAACGTGACGGTGTCCGAGCCGGTGCCGCCGTTGATCCAGTCGTCGCCGGGGCCGGAGTGGATGACGTCGTCGCCCGGTCCGCCGGACGCGTCGCCGGCCGCGGCGGGCGTGGCGTGGCCGCCCATCTTGATGACGTCGTTCCCGTCGCCGCCGGAGGCGTGCACGTTGGACGTGGTGCGGTTGTCGATGACGTCGTCGAGGTCGGAGGTCTTGATGTCCAGGAAGGTCGCCGCATGCACACAGTGGACGGTGGTCTGGGTGGCGTACGGATAGCTGCAGGTGCTGCCGTCAGGCGTGCTGAACGTGATCGGGTAGACGTCGGTGAAGGCGACGACACCGGGCGACGGGTTGCTGACGGTGAGCCGGTTGGCCTGGTTGAGCGCCGCCTCGTAGTGCATCTCACCGCTCATGGTGAGGGTAGCGACCAGTGGTTCCGCGTGGGCGGGACCCACGGCGGCGACGGTGAAGCCGACACCGAGGATCACCGCGAGTCCGAGCCGGGACAGTCGTCTCATCGCGGCAGGGTCGCAGTGACGGCGATCACATACGAGCAACTGTCGGGTACCGGCCTCCGGACATCGACGCGTTACACGGGCCGCGGTTCGGCGTAACAGAACTGTCGACAATCGACAGCATGCCCGCACTCGACGGGCCGCCGAGGAGCCGACCGCGGCGCACGGGTTCCTGTGCGAGGCCTCCGCGGCCGGCACCGCGCGGGACATCACCGCCAGCGGGGGCCTTTCGGGCACACCGTCACTTGGAGGGGCAATGACTGCAAGCATCGGCCCGGTCGTCGAGGCCCGGCCCTACGCCTGGCCGTACGACGGCTCGGTCCCGGTCGAACGCACGGCGCTGCTGTGCATCGACTGGCAGACGGACTTCTGCGGACCGGGCGGCTACGTCGACAGCATGGGCTACGACATCGGCCTGACCCGGGCGGGCCTGCCGGCGACCGCGAAGCTGCTCGACCACGTGCGCGGGCTCGGCATGCTGGTCGTGCACACCCGGGAGGGCCACGACCCGGACCTGTCGGACCTGCCGCCCAACAAGCGCTGGCGGTCCGCGCGGATCGGCGCGGAGATCGGCGCCGCCGGCCCGTGCGGGCGGATCCTCGTCAAGGGGGAGCCGGGCTGGCAGATCGTGCCGGAGGTCGCGCCGGCGCCCGGCGAGGTCGTCGTCGACAAGCCCGGCAAGGGCGCGTTCTACGCCACCAACCTGGACCTGGTGCTGCGCACGCGCGGCATCACCCACCTCATCCTCACCGGCATCACGACCGACGTGTGCGTGCACACCACGATGCGCGAGGCGAACGACCGCGGCTACGAGTGCCTCATCCTGTCGGACTGCACCGGCGCGACCGACCCGGCCAACCACGCCGCGGCGCTGCACATGGTCACCATGCAGGGCGGCGTCTTCGGCTGCGTGGCCACCTCCACCGACGTCATCGCGGCGACCGTGTCCGGCACGGTGGTCTGAATGGCCACGGTGGACGCCTCGCCCGGGCCCTTCACCTTCGACCCGGCGAGCACCGCGCTCCTCGTCATCGACATGCAGCGCGACTTCATGGAGCCCGGTGGCTTCGGCGAGACCCTCGGCAACGACGTCGCCCAGCTGCGCCGCGTCATCGAGCCGACGGCTGCGCTGCTCGCGGCCTGCCGGGCGCTGGGCCTCACGGTCATCCACACCCGCGAGGGGCATCTGCCGGACCTGTCGGACTGCCCGCCGGCGAAGCTCAACCGGGGCGAGCCCAGCATGCGCATCGGCGCGCCCGGGCCGATGGGCCGCATCCTGATCCGCGGCGAGCACGGCCACGACATCATCGACGAGCTGGCCCCGGCCGCCGACGAGCTGGTCATCGACAAGCCCGGCAAGGGCGCCTTCTACAACACGTCCCTCGGCGACGTCCTCGCCGCGCGCGGGATCCGCAGCCTGGTCGTCACCGGCGTGACCACCGAGGTCTGCGTGCACACCACCGTCCGGGAGGCCAACGACCGCGGCTACGAGTGCCTCGTGCTGTCGGACTGCGTCGGCTCCTACTTCCCGGAGTTCCAGGAGGCGGGCCTGCGGATGATCGCCGCGCAGGGCGGCATCTTCGGCTGGGTCGCGCCCTCATCCTCGTTCATCGCCGCACTGCAACCCTCTCCGCAGAGGACGTGAGACATGACCACTCCCGCTTCGCTCAAGGTCCCGTGGTGGGTCCGCGGTGACACCAACGCGTTCTTCGGCTTCGGCGTCAACGTGCTCGTGAACGTGCTGACCCTGACGTCACTGTGCCTGTTCGTGGTGAAGCTCAGCGAGCGCGACGTCTTCCACGCGATCCTGCCGGCGCTCGGCATCGCGCTCGTCGCCGGCAACGTCTACTACACGTTCCTGGCCCGGCGCCTGGCCCGCAAGGAGAACCGCACCGACGTCACCGCCCTGCCCTACGGGCCGAGCGTGCCGCACATGTTCATCGTCATCTTCGTCATCATGCTGCCGGTCTACCTGAAGACCGACAACCCGACGCTGGCCTGGAAGGCCGGTCTGGCCTGGGCCTTCATCATCGGGGTCATCGTCATCATCGGCGCGTTCGTCGGGCCGTACATCCGCAGGTACGCGCCGCGGGCGGCGTTGCTGGGCACCCTCGCCGGCATCTCCATCACGTTCATCTCGATGCTGCCCGCCGCCCGGATGTGGGACCTCGCGTGGGTGGCGCTGCCGGTGTTCGCGCTGCTGCTCATCGGCCTGCTCACCGACACGAGGCTGCCGGGCAACTTCCCGATCGGGCTCGCCGCGCTGCTCGTGGGCACCGCGATCGGCTGGGCCGGCGGCGCGATGGACGGCAACGCGGTCAGCGCCGCCGTCGACGACATCGGCTTCGCCCTGCCCGGCCTGCACCTGGACCTGCTCACCTCCGGCCTGTCCGACGTGGCGCCGCTGCTCGCGACCGCGATCCCCCTCGGCGTCTACAACTTCACCGAGGGAATGTCCAACGTGGAGAGCGCCGCGGCCGCCGGCGACAACTACAACCTGCGCAGCGTCCTGCTCGCCGACGGCGCCGGGGCGCTGATCGGCGCGGCGCTCGGCTCACCGTTCCCCCCGGCCGTGTACGTCGGGCACCCCGGCTGGAAGAAGGCCGGCGGCGGCAGCGGCTACTCGATGGCGACCGGCGTCGTCATCGCGATCCTGTGCTTCCTGGGCCTGTTCGGCTTCCTCGGCGCCATCTTCCCGCTGCCGGCGATCGTGCCGATCCTGCTCTACATCGGACTGCTGATCGGCGCGCAGGCCTTCCAGTTCTCCCCCAAGGCGCACGCCGCGGCGGTCATCGCGGCGCTGATCCCCAACATCGCCCAGTGGGCCACCAGCCAGATCGACAACTCCCTGGCGGCCGCGGGCACCACCGCCGCCAAGGTCGGCGACGCCGCGCTCGCCGGCAACGGCGTCGTCTACAGCGGCCTGCTCACCCTCGGCCAGGGCGCGATCCTCGCCGGCCTCGTGTTCGGCTCGATCGTCGCGTTCATCATCGACAAACGCTTCATCCACGCGGGAATCTTCGCCCTCTCGGGCGCGGCGCTGGCCTTCGTCGGCCTGATCCACGGCGAGAAGGTCGCCTGGAACGCCAACGGGCAGGTCGCGCTCGGCTACCTCTTCATCGCGGTGGTGTGCGGCCTGTTCGCCCTGAGCCGCCCCGAACCCCGGCCGAAGGACGCCGACGAGCTCGAGCTGGACCGCCTACACGGCGAAGCCCCACCGGCTCCCGCTCCGGCGGCCTCTGCCCCCGCCGCCGCACCACCGGCCTCCGCCCCCGCCGCCGCTCCGGCGGCGTAGCCCTCCCCGACTGCGCGGTGGTCCCCCGTCCTCCCTGGGGACCACCGCGCGACCAGCACCGTGCAAGCCAGTCGCGTCAGAAGGGACACCCGTGCGGATCAACAGGGACGACATCGTCGCCGAGGTGGAGGCGGCGTTCGTGGCGTACGAGAAGGCGCTCGTCGCCAACGACGCCACCGCCCTCGCCGAGGCGTTCTGGGACTCCCCGGCCGTGGTCCGCTTCGGCGTCGCGGACCACCAGACCGGCGCCCGCGAGCTCCGCGACTGGCGGTCCGCGCAGCGGCCGCTCCCGCCGGGCCGCCGGCTGTTCGGCACCAGGATCACCACGTTCGGCACCGACCTGGCCACCGTCACCACGATGTTCGACTACCCCGGCACCGACGACCGTCCCGGACGGCAGTCCCAGACCTGGGTCCGCCTCCCGGAGGGCTGGCGCATCGTCCACGCCCACGTCTCCCATCCGCGCGGCGACTGAGCGGCCTTTCAGGCGGCCGACAGCCGTCCCCGCCCCTGATGCGACAGCTGGTACGCGGCGACGAGGAGCAGCACGCCGCTGGCGATCGCGTACACCCCGATCGCCCACGCGATCGCGACCGCGCCCGCCTCGGGCCGCACCACCACGAACAGCCCGGCCACCACCGAGATCGCGCCCACCAGCGCCAGGGTCCAGCCGCCGTGCTGGCGGGCGGCGAGCCACAGGTCGGCGACGCCGGTCACGATCGCCCAGGCGCCGACGATGACGGCCAGCACCACCCCGGTGATGCCCGGCCACACGATGGCGAGGACCCCGACGACGAGCCCGAACAGCCCGGCGACCGCCCGCGCCAGCCGCGGCCCGTTGCCGTCGGCGAAGCCGGTGACCGGGTTCGTGGCGCCCGCGGAGGGGCGCATGGCGTGGACGAGCTGCTCGATGCCGGTCGCGATCGTGAAGATGCCGAACAGCACCGCGAGCGCGATCACCGTCACCCCGGGCCAGATGATCGCGACGATGCCGAACACGACGGCGAGGACGCCTCGCACACCGAGCAGCCACGCTTCTCTTCTGAGCATCATGCCCTCCTTGCGAGTCGGTCTTCGAGTTCGTCGATCCGGTCGAGCAGGTCCAGCACCACGCCGACGGCGGCGTAGTTGAGCGTCAGGTCGTCGTGCAGCCGGCGGATGCGGGCGACGGTGGCCAGCTCCCGGACGGCGAAGCCGGGTGCGCCGTCCGGGAACGTCGTGACCTCCACCAGCCCGAGCGTGACCAGCCGCGCCACGAGCTCGGGGTGCAGCCCGGCCGCCGCGGCGAAGTCGGGCAGGGTCAGTTCGTCGGGAAGCCGCGCCGCCCGCACCAGTGGAAACGTCATGCCGGGCTCCGGGGGTCGGTCGTGGACGCCGCGGCGAGCTCCGCGTACAGGCGCCGCTCGCGCTCGGACAGGTCCGGCGGGACGACGATGCGGACCTTGGCGTACAGGTCGCCGGCGGCGCCGCGCGGGTTGGGCAGGCCGAGCTCGGGCAGGCGCAGCCGCCGGCCCGACGACGAGCCGGGCGGCACGTCCAGGCGCACCGGACCGGCCGGGGTCTGCACCCGCACGGGTGCGCCGAGCGCCGCCTCCCACGGCGCCACCGGCAGCTCGACCAGGATGTCGCGGCCACGGACCCGGTACCGGGGATGCGGCGACAGACGGACGACGAGGTAGAGGTCCCCGTCCGGCGCGCCACCGGTGCCCGGCCAGCCCTGACCGGCGAGCCGGACGCGCTGCCGGTCGGCGACGCCCGCCGGAATGTCCACTGTGTACTGCCGGGGCCGTCCCGTCGGTCCGGGCAGCGTGATCGTGCGCCGGCCGCCGTGGTACGCGTCCTCGACGGAGACGGCGAGCTCGGCCTGGTTGTCCGCGCCGGCCCGCCCCTGGGAACCCTTCCCGTCCCGGGAAGCGTTCCCGTCCTGGGAGCCGGACCGGTCCCGTGCGCCGGCCTGGTTCGCGGGGCCGGTGGGGTCGCCGGGAGCCGCCTGGTCCCGGGGGCCCGGCTGGTTGTACGGGGGCTGGCGGCGCTGCGGTCCGGGGGCCTGCCGTCCGGGGGCGGCCGCCGGGCCGGGACCGCCCCGCTGGAACAGGCTGCCGAGCCAGTCGTCGGCGGCCGCCTGGGTCGCGTCGTAGTCGCGGCGGCGGCGCGGGTCGGACAGCACCCGGTACGCCTCGGCGATCCTCTTGAAGCGCTCCTCCGCGCCGGGTTCGCGGCTCACGTCAGGGTGGTGCAGGCGGGCGAGGGTCCGGTACGCGCGCCGGACCTCCTCCCGGCGGGCGTTCCTCGGCACGCCGAGGTCTGCGTAGTAGTCGCGGGTGTCAACCGTCGTCATCGGTACCCCCAACTCGTGCGCCGACCGCGTCGACCGGCGAGCGGCCCCGCGAGGGGCGGCATCGCCGTGTCGCGCGCCTGGACCCGGCCGCTCAGGTCATGCCGCTGCGACCGACCTGGCCCGTGCTGCCGGTGCCGGTGCTTCCGGCCTGCTGGCTCGCCGGCCGTGGACGGGACTGGCCCTCACGCATCTGCTTCGCCTGCGCCGCGGGCGTGTCGGCGGGGTCGGTCTGCGGCGGCCGCCCGGCCCGCGCCTGCTGCTGCCCGGCGCCCGTGCCCTGCGGGCCGGTGCCGGTGGCCCGCTGCTCCAGGCCGGGCCGGGCCGCCGACGACTGGACGGTGATGCGGCGGGGCTGCTCGCCGCGCGCCTTGGGCGCCACGATCGTGAGCACGCCGCTGTCGAGGTTCGCCTCGACCCGGTCGCCGTCGATGTCGCCCGGCAGCGCGACGAGGAACTCGAACTCGCCCTCCTGCCGCGCGTGATGGTGCATCGTGCCGGTGCGGGTCCGGGCACGGTAGCTGCCGGCCACCCGGATCTCGTTGTCCCGCAGGTCGATCCGCACGTCGGCGGCGTCGACGTCGGGCAGGTCCAGGTCGACCCGGTAGGTGTCGGTGGTCTCCTCGATGTCGACCGGCACGCCACCGATGCGCGGCATCGCCGCCGCCGGGAACGGGAACGCCCGGCCGGGTCGGGTCACCAGGAATGCCATCAGTAGGTCTCCCAACGGTGAGGGGATGTACGCGGCCATGCTGGGCGCGCGCCGGGTGACCCCGTCCCACCTCCGGCGGATGAGCGGACGTGTTAGGCCCGTTCGCTCCCTGCTGGTGATGGTGCTTCACCTGCGGGCTGGGGAGCGTTCCTCGCATGTATGAAGACGTGTTCATCACGGAGGTCCGCGAGAAGACCGGCCTTGCCACCGCCGAGGAGACCCGGCGCGCGGTCCGGGGTGTACTGCACGCCCTCGCCACGCGCCTGCCCGACGGCTGGGTGCACCACCTCGCGGCGGAGCTGCCACCGACGCTCGCGGAACCCCTGTGGTCCTATCAGCACCTGTACGACCAGGAGGTCCACGTGGACTTCCTGGCCGACGTCGCCGCCCGTGCGGCCGTGCCACCGGCCCTCGCCGAGCCCCTGGCCCGCGCGGTCTTCGCCGTCATCGCGAGCGCCGGCGACCCGGCCCTGCTGCGCCGCGTGTACGCCCCGCTGACCAGCGACATCCTCGCGCTCACCGCGTCCGACCGCTCCCTCCTGCCCGTCTGATCCGGGCCCGGAGGCGGCACCCACAAGGACCCCGTCCGAACCCGGGCGGGGTCCCCGCAACCCGGCCGGCGCCGCCGGGACGGGGTGGGACGCGACCGCGCTGCCGCAGCGCCCCCCTCACGGCTGACGCCGGCTCGCATCGACGGCTGCGGGTATCGTCGCTCGGATGGCTGCCGTGTGCGGGATCGACGACTGTGGCGTGCTGGCGATCGGGAGGTGCCGGGACTGCGGCAACGCGTTCTGCATGTCGCACCAGGGGCGCAACCCTGCCTCCGGCGACGGCTACGCCGCGCTGTGCGAGCCGTGCGCCGCCCGCCGCCACGCCGCCACCGCCTCGAACCGTGACGTCGCCCCCGTGCAGCGCCTCGGCGACGAGCAGCGCTGGGTCATGTCGGGCCAGGCCGTCCGCGACCTGACCGCGAAGGGTGTGCCGGCGCTGCCGGTGATCGAGCAGCGCCGCCGCGCCGTGAAGCTCCGCTTCGGCGGCGAGCGCGTCGAGATCGACGAGATCGAGGTCGGCACGCTGTGGGTCCTCGGCAGGTTCGAGTGGACGCAGCCGGTCGACGGCGTCGCCGAGACCCGGGAGCGCACCACCGGCCTGCTCGCCGAGCCCCGCGGCGGCTACCCGGTCGCCGCGTTCCGCCAGGCGGTCGCCCGCTGCCGCGTCACCGAGCTCGGCGCCACCCTGGTCCGCGACGGGGGCGCCGAGCTGGAGGCCCGCGCCGTCCCCCTGCTCGCCCAGGCCGCCCGCCGCCTCCTGCGCTGAACCGCGCCGGACAAGGCCCGCCGCGCTGATCGTGCGACCCCGAATGACACGTTCGGTAGTTGACCCTGGCGGCGGCGGTACGCCAATCTGGCTGCCATGCTGTCGTGGGGGCGCTTCCGGCGGTCCGCGCCCGACCTTGCCGCGGCAGGGCGGGCGCTGCTGTACCGCAGCGGGGTCGGGCTGGCGTACCTCGGGACGGTGCGGGTCGACGGCGGGCCGCGGGTGCACCCGGTCAGCCCGCTGCTGGTCGAGGACGGGCTCTACGCGCTGCTCATGGTCTCGCCGAAGCTGGAGGACCTGCTCCGGGACGACCGGTTCGCGCTGCACACGTTTCCGCTCGGGGACACCGAGGACGCGTTCTACCTGACCGGGCGGGCCCGGTTCCCGCGCGAGGAGGCGCTGCGGCGCAGCGTCGCGGCGGCGTTCCTCGCCGAGCGCGCCATGTCGGGGCCGCCGCCCGGCTTCGGGCAGAACGTGCTGGTCGAGCTGGTCGTGGAGACATGCGTGCTGAGCCGGGCGGGCGAGCAGATCACCTGGGCGGCGGCCGGCCCCTACCGGCACGAGGTCGGCCGCCACCGCGCGATGCGCTGAGCCCGGAGGCCACCGCGCACCGCGCTGAGCCCAACGGCGCTACCGCGAGTACGCCTCCAGCTCCCACAGCGAGTAGCCGTAGCCGGTGGCGCGGGCGACGCCGGCCATGCGGACGTAGCGGGCGCTGACCGGGGCGAAGGTCACGCTGTCGGTGCCGCCGTTGCCCGCGTCGATCGTGGCCGCGGTGGTCCACGCGGTGCCGTTGGCGGACACCTCGATGCGGTAGCGGGTGCCGTACGCGGCCTCCCACCGCAGGATCACCCGCCGCAGGGTGCGGGCCGAGCCGAGGTCGACGGTCAGGGACTGGTCGTCGCTCCACCAGCTCGCCCAGCGGGTGGTCGGGTCGCCGTCGACGGCGGCGCCGGCGCTGTAGCCGATGAACGTGCCGTTGCCGGTCGCCTTGCGGCCGAGGGCGAGGTTGGTGATGTCGTCGCCGCGTTTCGCCGGGAACGACACGACCTGCTGGTAGGTGGGGCGGTTCTGCCAGGAGATCTTGTCGTGGGTGATGCCGCCGAGCGGGGACTGGACGATGCTGTCGGCGCACCACTGGTCGCCGGCGCCGCAGGAGGCGTCGCCGGGGTAGGTGGTGGTGGCCGGCTCGGCCGCCGCGGCCGCGAGGGTCGAGGACAGCGTGGCGCGGCAGGCGGCCGGCGTGCCGCAGTAGGTGCGGCCGAGACCGCCCCGGACGGGGTCGCCGAGGACCGTGCGGAGGTCCTTGTCGAGGTACCCCCACCAGCCGTTCTGGAACGACGAGCCCTTGTGGCTCTGCGACTGGTTCAGCGACGTGGCGCCGGTCGATCCGGTGAAGCCGGACGGCGACTCGTCGATCTGCAGGGCGCCGGTGAGGGCCGTGTACACGTCGTCGCCCAGGCCGGGCTTGAAGACGCCGGCGATCAGCTTCGGCCACCAGGCGTCGAAGAGGCGGATGGCGTCGGCGTGCTGGTACACGTGGGACCCCGGCGCCGTCTCGATCCGCTTCGCGCCGGCCGCCTGCCACGCGGCCAGCGCGGCGTAGGACGGCGCTCCGGGGCCGAGGATGCGCAGCAGCTCCGGCAGCAGCGCCTCGGCCCGCAGGTCGGTGACGGCGGCGTCCTCGACGAGGCGCACCACCGCCGCCCGGTCGACCTTGCCGCCGCCGGCGAGGGCCGCCTTGACCCGGCGGTCGAGCAGGTCGGCGCGGTGCACGGCGCCGAAGCTGAAGTTGCCGTCAGCGGCGCTGTAGCCGGCCGCCTGCTTGTTGTTCCAGCTGACGAAGTAGTCCTGGCCCGCCGACTGGGGGTGCTGCGCGACGGTCGCGTAGTCGGCGGTGTTGGTGTCGGGGTTCCAGTTCTGCCACTCGTAGGCGGCCTCGGCGCGGGTCGGCAGGTTCGGGTTCGCGCCCGCCTTTCGGACCGGGTTGGCGCCGGAGTTGAAGTACGCGGTGTCGGTCGCGTTCACGTAGAACCAGTTGAACGCGTAGCCGACGTCCGCGGCGGAGGCGATGAACGCCGCCGGCGAGCCCATCGCGGCCGGGTCGTTGAACGCCTGGAACCCGATCGCGGAGTCCGCCTCGTGCCGGTAGGTGGAGCGCAGCCGGGTGAAGGCGACCGGCACGCCGCCGGCCTTGCCGCGCCAGGCGACGAGCCCGTACTTCGTGCGGAACGTGGTCAGCCGGTAGGAGCCCGCCGGCGTCGGGTCGGCGAGCGTCGGCGTCCACGCGTTGGTGCGGGTCAGCGCCTCCATCGGCGTGCACGTGCCGTGGAACAGGTAGCCGGAGGACTGGACGGTCGGCGCGGAGCCGTCGGTGTTGCACAGCGGCACCGAGTAGGTGTCGGTGATGTCCTGCTCGGCGGAGGTGGCGCTCCAGGCGTAGTCCTGGCCGCGGCCGAGCAGCACGTACAGGTTGAGGCCGGCGAACGCGACACCGTGCGCGCTGATCCCGGGGCCCTGCAGCTCCTGCAGCATCAGCAGCTGCGGCGAGAAGTAGCCGGTCTGCGGGCCGAACACCGCGATCGGATGGCCGGTCGCGGAGTGTGCGGCGTCGACGACGACCGCGTTGGACATGCCCTTGTGCTGGGCCGAGAACGAGCCGGTGGCGGCCGCGGTCCCGGAGCCGGTGGGGTCGAAGACGACCGGCTGCGCGGTGACGGTGCCCGCGTCCGGCAGCGCGACGCCGGGCGCGTCCGGGTCGGCGGCGCCGTAGGGGAACGACTGTCCGTTGTGGAGGGTGAGGACCGCCTCGGGGTCGTTCTGGCCGCGGAACGCCGCCCAGAGGCGGTCGCCCTCGACGGGTCCGTAGCGGGCGCGGGCGGTCACCCGTACCAGGGCCGACTCCACCTCGCCGCCGCCACCGCCGCCGAAGAGGCCGCCGACGACGCCGGCGATCGCGATCAGGTCGGTCATCTTGAACTGCTCCGGCCCACCGGCGTTGGTGACCGCGTCGAGGTGCCCGGTCAGCACGTACTCGCCGGGGCAGTTGCGGCCGGACATGCAGGCGGCGATGTAGGCGTTGACGCCGGCGACGTAGTCCTGCACGTCGGTGTAGAGCTGCGCGCCCCGCGGACCCTTGGTCCGCAGCTGCTCGACCTGGGCCTGCAGGTCGGCCTCGGTGTAGGGGGCGTTGCGCCAGATGCTCTGCTCCAGCTCGCGGTTGCCCGGGGAGCCGCCCGCGAACGGGGTCAGCTGCCCGCGGCCGACCCGGCGCAGCAGGTCCATGACGAACAGCCGGTCCTCCGCGCCCGCGTAACCGGCGCCGAACATGGTGCCGGCGCGGGTCGTGCCGGTCACGTGCGGCACGCCGGCGCTCTTGTCCCGCACGATCGTGACGTCGGCGCGCGGGCTGTAGGTGCGCTCGGCCTGGCCGGCGGGGACGCCGAAGGAGGCGCTGTTGTAAAAGCGGTCGATCTGCTCGCCCGTGAGGCCGGTGTACGCGGAGACCAGGTCCGCGTACCTGCCGAGCTGGTCGGCGGAGTGCGGTGGCCGGTAGCCGAGCGCCTGGTGCGCCAGGATGTCGGCGAGGGTGGCGTTGCCGTTCTGGCCGGGCGGGACGATGTCGTCGCACTCGTCGAGGCAGTAGTCCGTGGGGACGAGGACGGCGGCGGGAGCCTGCACGGGGGTTGCGACGAGGACGCCGGCCGTGATGAGGAGTGCCGCGGCGGCGCGTTTCAGCAGGGGCAGGGACATGGCGGATCCCTTCCGGGGTCGCGAGTCAATGTGAATATGACTCGGGTTACCGGATGGTAACAACGACATCCATCACTGAACAGAGGTTCAGCCGTCCGTGTCGACCGGGCTGGGCTAGGCTCCCTGAGGTGATCGCAGGGTGATCGTCGTGCACGCAGCCTGGCTCGACGGCCGCCTCTGCCTCTGGGCCGAGGACACCGACACGCCGCCCGCACCGCGGCGGGGGCGCCGGCCGAGGATCCCCGCGCACCCGTTCGCCGTCCGCGGCCTCCGCCTCGACGAGGACACCGGCCTCCAGGCGACCCGCACGCTCACCCTCCCCACCCGCGGCGACCTGCCCGAGCCGTCGCCCGCCGCGTCGGTGCGGCTCCCGCCCGCCGACGCCCCGCTCCGGCTCAGCGAGTGGACCGTCGACACGATCGAGTACGACGCGGACGACGCCTACGCCCTCCTGCGCTCCAGCCTCGTGGCGATCACCGGCGACGACGGCGACGACGACTTCGTCTTCGGCGAGACCATCCGCGCCCTGGCCACGGTGGCCGCCTTCGCCGGCTCCCTGGTCCGCCGCGGCCGCATGCTGCCGGGGCTGACCGGCGCCGAGGCCCGGTGGGTCCCGGTGCTGACCGGCCGGGACGCCGCATACACGCGCTCCCTGGCGCTGTCGCTGCCGCAGGCCGTGCTCGGCGGCGCGCCCTCCCGGGCGGCGCTGCTCACCGAGGTGCTCGACACACTCGTCGACGCCGCCGCCCGCGCCGTGCTCCCGCCCGCCACCCACCGGCTCACCGGCGTCGCCGGCGCCTGGCTCACCGCGCTCACCGGCACGGACCGTGCCGTCGAAGGGTCCCCGGCCGAGCTCGACGCCCTGGGCGACGACCTGCGGGCATGGCAGGCCGACGCGGTCGGCGGCGCGGTCCGGGCCTGCTTCCGGCTCGCCGCACCCCCCGACCCCGGCACCATCGAGTACGCCCGCCTCGACCTGGACGACGACGAGGAGCCGCAGTGGCGCCTGGAGTTCGCGCTGCAGGCCGCCGACGAGCCCAGCCTCGTCGTCGACGCCGCCACCGTCTGGCAGTCGCCCGGCCCGATCGAGCTGTCCCAGTGGCAGGTCCCCGCCCCGCAGGAGACGCTGCTCACCGAGCTCGGCCGGGCCAGCCGTCTGTACCCGGCCCTGGAGGACTCGCTGCGCGCGGCCCGGCCAGCCGCGCTCACCCTCGACACCGCCGGCGCGCACCAGCTGCTCAGCGAGCACGCGCCGCTGCTGTCGGCCGCCGGGTTCGGGGTGCTGCTGCCCGGCTGGTGGCGCAAGCCCCAGGCCAGGCTCGGCGCCCGGCTCACCGCCAGCAGCCCGTCCACGACCCAGCCCGGCACCGTCGCGACGAAGAGCGCCGTCGGGCTCGGCTCCGTCGTCGACTACCGGTGGGAGCTCGCCATCGGCGGCGACCCGCTCACCGGCGAGGAGATGCGCCGGCTCGCCGACTCGAAGGCGCCCCTCGTGCGGCTGCGCGGCGAATGGGTCGAGCTCGACCAGCGCCGCCTCGCCGCCGGCCTCGAGATCATGCGGCGGCAGGCTGAAGACGCCGAGATGACCGTCGCCGACCTGCTGCACCTCGCCGGCGGCGACGCCGAGGGCCCCGGCGGCCTGCCGGTCGAGGTGACCGCCGACGGATGGCTCGGCGACCTGCTGTCCGGCGACACCGAGGTGCGGGTCCCGGCCGCGTCGCCGCCCGAGCGGTTCGAGGGCAGCCTCCGCCCGTACCAGCTGCGCGGCCTCAGCTGGCTCAGCTTCCTCGAATCGGCCGGGCTCGGCGGCATCCTCGCCGACGACATGGGCCTGGGCAAGACCGTCCAGCTCCTCGCCCTGCTCGCCGGCGACGCGCCCGGCCCGACGCTGCTGATCTGCCCGATGTCGCTGGTCGGCAACTGGCAGCGGGAGGCGGCGAAGTTCGCGCCGGCCCTGCGGGTGCACGTCCACCACGGCGCCGAGCGCGCCCGAGGCGCCGACTTCCGCGCCGCCGTCGCCGCGTCGGACCTCGTCATCACCACCTACTCGATCGCCGCCCGCGACGCGGCCGCGCTGAAGTCGCTGTCGTGGCACCGGCTCGTGCTCGACGAGGCGCAGGCGGTGAAGAACGCCGCCACCAAGCAGGCCGTCGCGGTCCGCGGGCTGCCGGCCCGGCACCGCATCGCGGTCACCGGCACCCCGGTGGAGAACCGGCTCGCCGACCTGTGGTCGATCATGGACTTCGCCAACCCGGGGCTGCTCGGCAGCGCCACGAAGTTCCGCGAACGCTTCGCCGAGCCCGTCGAGCGCCGCGGGGACGCCGACGCCGCCGCCCGGCTGCGCCGCATCACCCAGCCCTTCGTGCTGCGCCGGCTCAAGACCGACCGCACCATCATCTCCGACCTGCCGGAGAAGCTGGAGATGGAGGTGCTGTGCAACCTCACCCGCGAGCAGGCGTCGCTCTACCAGGCCGTCGTCGACGAGATGCTCGGCAAGATCGAGCGCAGTGAGGGCGTCGCCCGGCGCGGCCTGGTCCTGGCGACCATGACCCGCCTCAAGCAGATCTGCAACCACCCGGCGCACGCGATGCGCGACGGCAGCCGCCTCGCCGGACGCAGCGGCAAGCTGCAGCGCCTGGAGGAGATCCTCGACGAGGTCCTCGCCGCCGGCGAGCGCGCCCTCGTCTTCACCCAGTACGCGGAGTTCGGCGGCATGCTCCGGGCGCACCTGTCCGCCCGGCTCGGCCGCGAGGTCGCGTACCTGCACGGCGGCCTCGACAAGCCGGCCCGGGACGCGCTCGTCGCCCGCTTCCAGGCCGCGACGCCGTCGTCGCCGCCGGTCTTCGTGCTGTCGCTGAAGGCCGGCGGGACGGGCCTGACCCTCACCGCCGCCAACCACGTCGTGCACGTCGACCGCTGGTGGAACCCCGCCGTCGAGGACCAGGCGACCGACCGCGCGTTCCGCATCGGGCAGCGCCGCGCCGTGCAGGTCCGCAAGTTCGTCACCGCCGGCACGGTCGAGGAGAAGATCGCCGCGATGATCACCGAGAAGCGCGGCCTCGCCGCGAAGATCGTCGGCACCGGCGAGCAGTGGCTGACCGAGCTGTCCACCGCCGAGCTGCGCTCGCTGCTGGCCCTGGAGGCCGGGGCGGTCGTCGAGTAGCCCGTAGACTGCACCGGTGTTCGTGATCACGCTCAGCTACCTGGTCGACGTCGAGCAGATCGACGAGGCGATGCCCGCGCACCGCGAGTGGGTCGACGCCCAGTACGACGACGGCATCTTCCTCGCCTCCGGGCCGCGGGTCCCCCGTGAGGGCGGCGTCATCCTCGCCGCCGGCGTCCCCCGCCCGGAGCTGGAGGCGCGGCTGTCGCTCGACCCGTTCATGCAGAAGAACCTCGTCGCCTACGACGTCGTCGAGTTCGTCGCCCGCGCCGTCAAGCCCGGCCTGGAGGCGCTGCGCGCATGACGACCCCGGAGTACTGGGGATCACGGACCGTCAAGGTCGAGGGCGGGCTCCGGGCCCGCAGCACGCGCGGCGACATCGGCGAGAGCTGGTGGAGCAAGCGCTTCCTCGCCGTCCTCGAGTCGTTCGCGCTCGGCACCCGCCTCACCCGCGGCCGCAACTACGCCCGCGCCGGGCAGGTCCTGTCGCTGACCGTCGAGCCCGGCGAGGTCGCGGCGGTCGTGCAGGGGTCGCGGCCCACGCCGTACCAGGTGAGCATCGCGCTGCAGGTGTTCGGCGACGACGTGTGGGGCCGGGTCGAGGCCGCCCTGGCCGCGGAGGCCCTCGGCGCCGCGAAGCTCCTCGCCGGCGAGCTGCCGCCGCACGTCGAGGACGTGTTCGCCGATGCCGACGCGCCGCTCTTCCCCAGCCGCGTGTACGACCTGGCGATGCGCTGCTCCTGCCCCGACGCCGCCGTGCCGTGCAAGCACCTCGCGGCCGCGTTCTACCTCCTCGCGGAGCGCTTCGACGCCGACCCGTTCCAGATCCTGCTGTGGCGCGGCCGCGGCCGGGAGACGCTGCTGGCCAACCTGCGCGCCCTGCGCACGGGCACGGCCGCGGCGACGGTCGCGGCCACCGGGCCGGCGGAGCCGGTGCTGACGGGGGCGGCCAGGGTCCTCGCCGACATGGCCGAGCCGGAGGTGGAGCCGGAGCGCTTCTGGTATCCACCGGTGCCGCTCGCGGAGCCCGAGCCCGGCGCCGTCACGGGCCGGGACCTGCTGCTGCGCCAGCTGCCGACGCCGCCACCGGCACTGGGCGGCCGCGATCTGCTGTCCGCATTGCGCAGCTGGTACCGGTAGCGCCGTTCACGTTCGGGTAGGGTCGCGGGCATGACCGGTCCGCAACCGCCGCACCAGCCGGAGCCGTCGCCGCCCGGCCCGGCCGGACCGCACGACGCCCAGCCGACGAGCGCCCCACCGACTCCCCCGTCCGGGGCGCAACCGTCGTCCGGGGCGCCCCAGCCCGGTGGGCCGCAGCTGCCGGCCGCGGTCCACGCGTTCGGCACGCCGCAGCCGTTCGGTGCACCGCAGCCGTTCGGGGCGCCGCAACCATTCGGGGCGCCGCAGCCGTTCGGGACACCGCCCGGTGCCGCTCAACCACCGGCCACGCCACCACCGTCCGGGGCACCCCAACCATTTGGCGCCGCCCAGCCGCCGGGCACGCCGCCACCGTTCGGCACCCCGCCGCCGTCGGGCGCGCCGCAGTCGTTCGGGCCGCCGCAGTCGTTCGGGGCGCAACCGCCCGGGGCCCCGCAACCGTTCGGCGCTCAGCAACCGTACGGGGCACCCCAGTCGTTCGGGGCGGCGCCGCCGCAGCCGGCGCGGGACAAGCTTGTCGTCCCACTGATCATCATCGTCGCGACGCTGCTGGTGCTGTGCCTGGCGGGCGCCGCCGGCGCCGTCTACTTCCTGCGGGAGGAGCCCGGCGGCGACAAGACCTCCGAGATCGTCGGCGGCTGACCGTGCGGCGCGGTCGGCGGGTCACGGTCGCGATCCTGTGCGTGGCCGGCGCGCTCGCCGGCTGCGGCACCCCCGCCGGCACCGACGGCGACCTCACCAACGGCTGGCCGGCTCTGCCCGCCGCCTCCTACTCCCCGCCGGCCCAGGGGTCGTGCCTGCAGGGGGCCGTGGCCGCGTTCGAGCCGTCGGCGTCGCCGCTGCGGGCCGTCGACTGCGCCGAGCCGCACGCCGTCGAGGTCGTCGGCGGCGGCACCGTCCCCGACGCGCCCGCGCCGCCCGCCTGGGACAGCGACCCGAGCCGCGCCGCGTACGCCGAGTGCGACAAGGCCGCCACCGCCTACCTCGGCGGCGACTGGCGCACCGGACGGCTGTTCCCCGTCTTCCGCATGCCCGCGGCGGCGACGTGGCAGGCGGGCGGCCGCCGGTACCTGTGCGGGATCGCCGAGGCGTCCGACGACCTCTTCGCGCCGCAGGAGCGGACCGGCAGCGTCAAGGGCGGCCTGAGCGCCGGCACGGGCCCGCTCGCGCTGGCCTGCGTCCAGCTCTCCGGCGGCAACCTCGACGCCAAGGGCTTCTACGGCACCGTCGACGCGGTCAAGCCGGTGGCCTGCGACGCCCCGCACGACACCGAGTTCGTCGGCGCCTGGACGGCCCCCGCCGGCGGGTACCCGTCGCAGCAGAAGCTCAAGGAGCTCGCCGGCGACGCCTGCTACCTGAAGATCGCCCAGTTCCTCGGGCTCTCGCAGACGCAGCTGTTCCAGCGGGCCGACATCTACACGTTCTGGACCGGCCTGACCGCCAACCAGTGGGCCCTCGGCGACCGCACCGCCCACTGCTTCCTCAACGTGTCGAGCAAGACCCCGCTGCGCGTCTCGGTCCGCAACCTCGGCACGAAGCGGCTGCCGTGACGCTGACGCTGCCCGAGCCCTGCGTGGTCGTGCTCGTCGGGCCGGGCGGGGCCGGGAAGTCGACGTGGGCCGAGGCGCGCTTCGCCGCCGACCGGATCGTCAGCAGCGACCGGCTCCGCGCGCTCGTCGGCGCCGGCGAGGACGACATCACCGCCAGCGCCGACGCGTTCGCGCTGCTCGACACGGTCGTGGCGCAGCGGATGCGGCGACGGCTGACCACCGTCATCGACACGCTCGGCCTGGACGCCCAGCGGCGGGCGGGCTGGATCGCCGCGGCGCGGGAGCACGGGCTGCCGGTGGTGGCGGTCGCGTTCGACACGCCCGCCGCGCAGTGCCGCGCCAGGAACCGGGACCGGGCCACGAAACGGATCCCGGCCGGCGTCCTCACCGCCCAGCTCCGCACCTGGGCCTCGACGAGGGACGCGCTCGCGTCGGAGGGGTTCGACGCCGTACACCTGGAGCGACCGACATCGGAGACGCCGGCGCGCACGGTGCCCGAGGCGTTCGTCGCGGACGCGCTGCGGGTGCTGCCGCTGCTGTGGGGCAAGGGCAGCCCCGGGTTCGAGGGACAGGCCCTGACGGTGCCGGAGGCGCTGTGCTACCCGCGGCCCGTACAGGAGCGGCTGCCGATCATCGTCGGCGGCAACGGCGAACGGCGCACGCTGCGGCTCGCCGCCACCTACGCCGACGCCGCCAACGTCATGGGTGACCTCGCCACCGTGCGCCGCAAGGCGTCCGTGCTGCACGGGTACAACCCGGACACCCGCCTCACCCACCTGGGCACGGCGCTCGTCGCCGCCGACGACCGCCACCTCGCCGACCTCGTCGAGCGCCGCCGCGGCCGCAGGTCACGAGAGGCCTACGCCCGGGAGGTCAACGCCGGCACCGTCGCCGACCACGTCGGCCGCTTCCGTCAGCTGGCGGACGCGGGTGTCCGCGAGGCGATGGTCCGCCTCCCCGACCCCGAGTGCCTGGCCCCGATGGCCGAGGTCATGGCCGCCTTCCGCTGAGCGCTACGGGGCGGAGTCGGTGATCGCCTGGCGGAAGACCTTGGAGCGGTGGGCGTAGTTGTCGAAGCGGCCGTAGCTGGGGGCCGCCGGCGACATCAGCACGACCCCGCCGGCCGGGGTCACCTTGCGGGACAGGGTGACCGCCTCCTCGAGGCTGTCGGCGACGTGGGTCGTGACGAGGGGCAGGTCCGCGAGGAGGCCGACGAGGCGGGCGCCACTGTCGGGCATGCCGATCACCGTGGTCGGGGTCGTCGCCGCGGCGAAGTACTCGCGCAGCGGCGAGTAGTCCACGCCGCGGTCCTCGCCGCCCAGCAGGACCGTGAGCGGGCGGCCGCGGAAGGCCTCGATCGCGTGGATCGCGGCCTGCGGGATCGTGGACAGCGAGTCGTCGACGAACGTGAGGCCCGACGGGTCCTCGATGCGCTCCAGGCGGTGCGGCAGGCCGGCGAAACCGGCGAGGGCCGCCTCCAGCAGCGGCGCCGTGGCGGCCACGTCGACGCCGTAGGCCTGCAGGACGCCGAGGGCGACGCACAGGTTGGCCTCGTTGTGGGAGCCGAGCAGGCGCAGGGCGGTGCGGGGGAAGAGCGGGGTGCCGCCGAGCCTGAACACGCCGCCGGCCAGGTGGAACGAGTCGGGGCCGCCGACGACGTGCAGCGGCAGGTCCGTGAAGCGACGGGCCAGCTCCGACAGGACGGACGTGGAGCCGGCGTGCACCACGACCGCGGACGGGCCGTTGGCGACGAGGTTGAGCTTGACCCGGTAGTACTCGTCCTCGCCGCCGGTCCAGTCGAGGTGCTCCGGGAACAGTGACGTGACGGCCGCGACACGGGGCGAGTCGTCGAGGTCGGCGCACTGGTACGCCGAGAGCTCCAGCACGTAGGCGGGCGCGGGCGGCAGGTCCAGCACGGGGATGCCGATGTTGCCGCCGAGCTCGTTGGGCGCACCGGCGGCGGCCAGCAGATGGCTGACGAGGCTGCTCGTGGTGCTCTTGCCCTTGCTGCCGGTGACGCCGATGGTCACGTCGCGGTGGGCGGCCATCCACAGGGCGGTGCCGCCGGTGACCCGCGTGCCGGCGGCGCGCAGCTGGACCATCCACGGGTGGGTCTGCGCGACGCCGGGCGAGCGGACGACGACGTCGGCGGCGCGCAGCGCGTCGAACCCGGAGGGCCCGGCGTGCAGCGGCGCGAGCGCGGCGAGCTCCGGCGACCAGTCCTTGGTGAGGAAGTTCTGCCGGTCGTCGACGGCGACCAGCGACGCGGGGCCGGCGGCGGCGATGGCGCGGACGGCGGCGACGCCCTCGCGGCCGGTGCCCCAGACGGCGACGCGCCGGTCGCGCAGGTCAGCGAGCTGCACCGAGACCCTCCAGGGCGGCGAGGTAGACCGGCGGGACCAGGTTGGGTCCGTCGCCGCGGAACGTGGCCTCGACCTCGGCGTCGGACGGCAGCCCCGCTCCCGCCCGCACCTCGGTGGTCAGCGCGGACACGATCAGGGTGTCCTTCCACTCGTCCTGCTCCGCGAGGAGGCGCAGCGCCACGAGGGACTCCTCGATCTCGCCCACGCACTCGAACGGCTTGTGCGCGGTGAGGCCCATCAGCTCCCGGTACCCCGGCAGCTGCGTCGGATCGGCGAAGATGTCGGTGCCGAAGATGCCGAGCAGGCGCTCGCGGCCGGTGAACGGGGCCATGGCGAGGAAGACGAACCGGCACTTGGGGCAGTGCCCGCACCACCGGTCGGTCGCGTCGCGCTGCTTGAACGCCGCGTTGCAGCTGGTCACGACCGCGTCGTAGGCGGTGAACTTCGCGAAGAGCGCCGCGATGTGCAGCTCCGACAGCCCGCGCAGCAGCGAGAAGTACGCCTCCTGCAGGCCGGCGTGCGCGAGCAGGGCGTCGCGCAGGTGCGCCTCGGCCGGCAGGCCCTTGGACCACTGGTGGTTGATGTCGCGGCCGAGCCAGCTGAGGTTGGGCACCGAGGCCGAGGACTCGTTGGACATGACGACCGGGCCGAGCCCGTGCATGAGTGAGGCGGCGACGGCGATCAGCGAGTTGATGGCCGTGACCGGGATGTGGCCGTTGTACGCGCCGGCGGCGTTCAGCTCCCGCATCCTCGGGTCGAGGGTGCGGCGGACGGCGCGGACGGGCTGCGGTGACACGGCCATGACGCTGCGGATGATCGGGTTGGGGTTGACCGCGAACAGCACCGGGTCGAGCCCCGCCCGCTGCAGCGCCTCCATCGTGACGATCGAGTCCTTGCCGCCGCCGACCGCCGCCAGGGGCGGGCCGGACGGCTCGTGGGTCTCCGCCGGCGGCTCGGCCCACGGGCCGGGGACGATCTCCAGGTCCAGCACGTAGTCGAGCTTGTTCTGGTACGCGAACTCGCCGAGGCCCTCGCGGAACAGCGCCGTCACCCACGCCCAGGCCTTCTCGGCGACCGGGAACCCGAGCTCCACCTTCCGCGGCGCGGCGATCTTGTAGTACGACGTGGACGCCGCGACGTAGAGAAGGTCCAGGACCCGGTCGAGGGCCGGGTGGAGCACCGACGGCGGCCCGAAGTCGACGGTCTCGGTGAGCACGAGGTCACCGAGCGCATAGTGGAAGCGGGCGACACCGGTCGACGGGTCGAACTCCCGGCCGGGGAAGCGCAGCGCTTCGACGTTCACGCGGGGTCTCCTAGCTTTCGCGCCCGCGCCATCCACGGACCGGGCAATGGTATCTGCCGCGCACCGCCCGCCGGCCGGTCCGGTGCGTCGGGAACCCGCCTCCATAGCGTCACCCCGCCCGTCACGGAAGGTGAGCGGGATCGCCCTCGATGGCGGAAGGACGTACGCTCTGGCCATGCGTACCCAGGGACGGGTTGTGGACTTGCCGGCGTCGCCGATGACGCAGTGTGAGTTCCATGGGTGGCACCACCCGCCGGGACGCGCTGCGGTGCAGCTACAGGGCCGGCTCCAGGCAGCGGCGACGGGGTGACCCCGTCCCGAGACCTGCCCGATGGCCGAGCGAGTCGCGGCAACCCCGCCGCGCCGCCGCCGGACGCACAGACTTGGGGGCAACACAGCGTGGGACAGATGCACTACGGCGGTGAGCCGGGCAACCCGCCGGCGGGCAGGGCGAGCGTTCCGGGCCCGCCGCCGCAGGCCGGGCGCGCGAGCGTCCCGGGTCCGCCGCCTCAGGCGGGGCGCGCGAGCGTCCCGCCGCCGCCCGCGGAGCCGCCGACCGGGCGCGCCTCCGTGGGTGGGCCTGTCGGCGGCCCTGTCGGGGGGCCGGTCCGGGCCGCCGTGCCGGTGACCGGGCCGGTCACCGGGTCGGCGTCGGTGCCGACCTCCGGGGCGGCGTTCGGCTCGGCGTCCGCGCGGGCCTCGGTGCCGTCGTCGGCGCGGATGGCGCCGCCGTCCGCCGCCGTCCCCGACGCCCCCGAAGGGCGGCCCGCCCCCGGTGCCCGCGCGAAGAAGCGGCGCCGGCGCAACATCCTCATCGCCGCGCTCGCCGCGTTCATCATGATCACCGGCATCGGCATGGTGGCCGGCACCTACTACTTCGACCAGGTGGAGTTGCCGGAAAACCTCGCCCTGGAGCAGTCGACGTCGATCTACTACGCCGACGGACCGCTGATGGCTCGCATCGGGCGCAACCGCACGATCGTCAAGTTCGAGGACATCCCGAAGCACGTGCAGCAGGCCGTCGTCGCGGCGGAGGACAACACCTTCTACACCAACGACGGCGTCGACTACTGGGGCGTCGCCCGCGCCGCGTGGAACAACATCAAGGGCGGTGAGCTGCAGGGCGCCTCGACGATCAGCCAGCAGTACGCCCGTAAGTGGGCCACCCTCGAGGGCGTCACGTACGGCCGGAAGGTCCGCGAGGCGATCATCGCGACGAAGCTCAACCAGCAGTACACCAAAGACCAGATCATGACGATGTACCTCAACATCATCTACTTCGGTCGCGGCGCGGACGGCATCCAGGCGGCGGCGTACGCCTACTTCAACAAGCCCGTCAAGGAACTGACCGTCGCCGAGGGCATGGTGATCGCCGGGATCATCAAGAACCCGAACGGCGACAAGGAGAAGGGCAGCCCGTTCGACCCGACGGTCAACCAGGCCGAGGCGCAGGGCCGCTTCGACTACATCCGCAAGCAGATGGTGGCCCTGAAGTTCATGCCCGAGGCCGAGGCGCAGCAGCTGAAGCTGCCGACGCCCATCACGCAGGCGCAGAACCGGGCCAACAACGCCACCGCCAACACCGGCCTGAACAACCCCGAGGGCCTCGCGGTGCACCACGTGCTGCAGGAGGTCGCGGCGCTGACCGACCCGGCGACCGGGGCGCTGCTGTACGAGGACGTCGACCCGCAGGGCGCGAAGAACTTCGACAGGGTCCGCAACGGCGGCCTGAAGATCGTCAGCACGCTCGACTCGCGCATCCAGAAGGTCGCGGTGCAGGAGGCGAGCACGCAGAGCAAAGACTCCAACATGTTCAACCAGCGGGACAACCTGCAGGCCGCCCTGGTCGCGGTCGAGCCCGGGACCGGCGCGGTCAAGGCGTACTACGGCGGCGACAAGGGCTCCGGCAACGACTACGCCGGCTACTACATGGATCCGGTGCTCGGCGACGGCAAGCCGAGCTGCTGCGGCGGCCACCCGCCGGGCTCGACCTTCAAGGTCTACACCCTCGCGACGGCGCTGATGGCCGGCTACACCATCGGCTCCCACTGGAACGGCGTGCCGCACGACATGGGCAGCCGCACCGCGGCGAACAAGAACCAGGTCAAGAACGCGACCGAGGGCACCATCCCGCACTGCAAGTCGGGCTCCGGCACGTGGTGCACCCTCGAGGAGATCACGGTCGACTCGCTCAACGTCCCGTTCTTCGAGATCGCGATGATGCTCGGCCCCGACAAGGTCATCGACACGGCGCGGGCCGCCGGCCTCACCGGGATGTGGGCCACCGTCAAGGTCGACGGCAAGTTCGAGGCGCAGCGCCAGGACCTGCTCAAGCTCAAGGGCACGGACGTCGGCGGGAAGCTGTTCGACAACGAGATCGGCTTCGGCCAGTACCCGATCACCGTCCTGGACCACGCCGGCGGCATGGCCACCTTCGCCGCCCGGGGCATGGCCGCGAAGACCCACTTCCTGAAGGAGGTGTGGCAGGGCGACAACCGCGTGTTCGCCGAGGTGCTCAAGCCGCAGCGGATCGCGGGGTTCACCGAGCAGATGGCCGACGACCTGACCACGGTCCTGCAGGGCGTGCCGAAGCACTACAACCTGTCGGCTCCCCACGGCTACCAGCTCGCCGGCAAGACGGGCACCTGGCAGCTGGGCGACACCAGGGACAACGCGCACGCGTGGATGGCCGGTTACGTCCCGTACGACAAGTCGAAGAACTCCCCCGGCCTGGCCGCCGCCGTCTGGGTGGGCAACAAGGACAAAGAGATGCCCATCAAGTTCAAGAACGGCGAGAACATCATCGGCGGCAAGCTGCCGGGACCCGTCTGGCGGGACTTCCTCGACGGGGCGCTGACCGCGGTGAAGATGCCGAAGGTGTCGTTCCTGCCGTCGAAGGGCGTCGGCGACAAGGACGTCGGCACCGGCATCTCGCCGACCCCGAGCACCCCGGTCGACCCGGCCAACCCGACGCCGGACCCCAACCCGAACCCGAGCCCCAGCGGGACCGGGCCGAGCAAGAGCCCGAAGCCGAGCGCCAGCCCGAGCGCCAGCAAGAAGAACTGACCGGTCCTGACCGGTCCTGACCGATCCTGACCGGCCCTTTCGAGGAGGGGCCGGTCAGGACCGCCAGGCGGCGATGATCGCCGCCGCGTCGTCGGCCACCTCGTCGGCCTCCAGGTCGTCGGTGTCCAGGACGGCGTCGGCGTGGGCGCGCAGGTCGCGCCGGGCGGTGAGGTAGGCACCGAGCTGGTCCAGGCGCCACGCCTGCGGGTCGTCGTCGTCATCGTGCTCGACGCGGTCGATGAGCACCGGCGCGGACACGTCGAGCAGCAGGTGGCGCACCTCGTGACCGCGGGACCGCAGCCCGTCGAAGACCTCGGCGAGCACCGGGGCGCGGACCACGGTCATGGGCACGATGAGCGGGTCGGCGCCGCGGGTCTGCCACGCGGCGGCGGTGACCGTGGCCGAACGCCAGACCGGGAGGTCCTGGTAGTCGCCGGACTTGAGCCGCCCGACGGTGCGCTTGAGGACCCAGCCGATGCGCTCCGGATCGAACGCGCGTGCCTTCGGGTCGCGGCGGCACAGCTCCTTCGTGAGGGTCGTCTTGCCGACGCCGAAGGGTCCATTGATCCAGACGATCACCTGTCCAGCCTTTCACGAGCCGGCGCCCGTGGACCGGTTACGCCGCGCCGGGCTGCCAGGTTCTTCGCAGCGGGCGTCGAGCCCAATGGCAGGCGCGCGGGCGATAAATGAGGCATGAACATCTTGACCCTCCCCCAGCGCTCCGCTTCCGGCCTCGACCACGTCACCGTGCTGATCGTCGCGGGCGGGGCGAGGTTCACGGACCTGACCCGGTACCTCCCCCACGACTGGACGGTGCTGCGCCGCACGACGGACGAGCCGGTCGGCCGGGACCCGGACATCGTGGTGCTCGACGACCCCGGCCCGAAGGCGGTGACCGCCGCGTGCCTGCGGCACCCGTCGTCGGCGATCGTGGTGGTGCTGAGCCCTTACAGCGACCACCAGGAGGTCGTCGACGTGCTCGAGGCGGGTGCGGACGCGTGTGTGCGTTCCAACACCACCGCCGTCGTCGCGGCACATGTCGAAGCCTGCCGGCGACGCCAGGCGGCATAGGGGTATTTGGCGTTTCCGACAACATATTCCAGAGAGCGCTTTCATGGGGTTTTACGATTGACAATGCGCTAGTCATGAGCCACTCTGAATCGTGTCTTGAGAGCGCTCTCAGGCCGATTGGCGGCCAGGGTGACCAGCCGATCGTCCAGGCGAAACGTGATCAGGGTGTAACCGGTGTGAGGGTGCGACGGGCGGCGGAGCGGCATGCTTCGTCGCCCGTCCTTTTTCTGCGCCATACCATCGGGCGACTTCAGTCATGATGGGTCCGGCAGACAGATATGGGGGAAAGCGCAGATGGTGATGTCGGGGCGGGATCGGCCCACGCTGGAGAACGTCGCGCAACGGGCCGGAGTCTCGCGGGCCACCGCCTCCCGCGTGGTCAACGGCTCGACCTCCGTCGCGCCGCACATCCGCGACAAGGTGCTCAACGCCGTCGACGCCCTCGGGTACGTGCCCAACCAGGCGGCCCGCAGCCTGGTGACCCAGCGGACCGACTCGATCGCCCTCGTCGCCTCGGAGACGACCAGCCGGGTGTTCTCCGACGACCCCTTCTTCGCCGCCGTCATCCGCGGCGTCAGCCTGGAGCTGGAGGCCGCCGACAAGCAGCTCGTGCTGATGATGGTCGGGCCGTCCGGCCCCAGCCACGACCGGGTCGAGCGCTACGCAACCGGTGGCCACGTCGACGGCGCGATCATCTTCTCCATGCACGGCGCGGACCCGCTGCCGGAGCGGCTCAGCCGCGCGGGCGTGCCGGTGGTCTGCAACGGCCGGCTGCTCACCCAGTCGCAGGTGCCCTACGTCGACGTCGACAACGAGGACGCGGCCCGCGCCGCGGTGCACCACCTGCTCGACACCGGCCGCCGCCGGGTCGCGACGATCGCCGGGCCGCAGGACATGAGCGCCGGCATCGACCGGCTCAAGGGGTACCGGTCCGCGATGCAGGACGCCAGCCGACGCTCGATCGTCGCGGTCGGCGACTTCACCCGGCAGTCCGGCGCGCTCGCCATGAGCCAGCTCCTCGCCGACGACCCGCAGCTCGACGCCGTCTTCGCCGCGTCCGACGCGATGGCGGACGGCGCCCTGCGGGCCCTGCGGCAGAACGGCCGCCGGGTGCCCGACGACGTGGCGGTCGTCGGGTTCGACGACATGGAGTTCGCCCGCGACACCGAGCCGCCGCTGACCACCGTCCGGCAGCCGATCACCGACATCGGGCGCACGGTCGCCCGGCAGGTGCTGCGGATGGCGGCCGGCGAGCAGATCGAGCCGGTGCTGTTGCTGCCGACGGAGCTCATCAAGCGCGAATCAGCTTGAGTGTGCCGCTTGCGGCGCACCGGGGGCTCCAGGGGATGAGAATCCCTCGGCGGGACCCGCCGCTTGCGGTGGGGCAGCCAGTAAGAGCTTGAGTGTGCCGCTTGCGGCGCACCGGGGGCTCCAGGGGATGAGAATCCCTCGGCGGGACCCGCCGCTTGCGGTGGGCAGCCAGTAAGAGCCTGACGAGTTCATCGAGATAGGGCATTGTGGGACGGGTGAGACTCGCGACCTGGAACGTCAACTCGGTCAAGGCCCGGCTCCCCCGGCTGCTCGACTGGCTCGAGACCACCGGGCCTGACGTGCTCTGCCTGCAGGAGACGAAGGTCGGCGCGGACGGCTTCCCCACCGAGGAGGTCGCCGCGCTCGGCTACGCCGTCGCCGCGCACGGTGAGGGCCGGTGGAACGGGGTGGCCCTGCTGTCGCGGGTCGGCCTCGACGACGTGGTGCGGGGCTTCGAGGGCGACCCCGGCTGGGGCGGCGAGCCGACCGGCGAGGAAGGGCTGTTCGAGTCGCCCCGCATCGAGGCCCGGGCCGTCTCCGCGACCTGCGGCGGCGTGCGGGTCTGGTCGGTGTACGTGCCGAACGGCCGCACCCCCGAGTCGGCGCACTACACGTACAAGCTGCGCTGGCTCGACGTCCTGCGCTCCCACATGGTGGACGAGCTGACCCGGACGGACCAGCTCGTGGTGTGCGGGGACTTCAACGTCGCGCCGACCGACGCCGACGTGTTCGACCCCGCGGCGTTCGCCGGCGCCACGCATGTGACGGCGCCCGAGCGGGAGGCCCTGGCCGCGCTGCTCGCCGCCGGGCTGCGCGACGTGGTGCCCGCGCCGATGAAGGGCCCGAACCCGTTCACATACTGGGACTACCGCGCCGGCATGTTCCATCAGGACAAAGGCATGCGGATCGATCTCTTCTACGCGAGTCCGGCGATCGCGGCGGCCGTCAAGACCGCCACCATCGACCGCGAGGCACGCAAGGGCAAGGGTCCGTCGGACCACGCGCCGATCGTCGTGGACATCGACGTTTGAACACGCTCCGTGACCAGTGACACCTGGCCGGACGGTACTGTTAAAAGTGAAACGATCAAGTAAAGTGGTGGCTGGCCCACGGCCTCCTTCTGTGCGTGCTTCAGCCAAAGCGGAGCGTGATCACACCGTTACGATGAGCTGGTAATTCGCCCGATTCGGGGGTGTATGATCCAAAAGTCTTTGTGCTTGGATCACGCCCTCATCACGGCCCGGCGTGGACTTGGTTACAGGACGGGGGGTGACCCTTGACGATCGGCCGAACGGGAGACAGGGTTCCACCAACGGAGGCGACACACCAAGTCGGCTTCGTGCACGCTCTGCCCGTGGACCGAACCTGCGGATAGGGCACCAGGAGTCCACGAAGACACAGCCGATCGGCTGCTGACTGCCACGGGCCCCGGTCTGGCCGACGCGCGGTTCCATGCGACGGTCATTGCTGGCGGTTGCGCAAGGCGGGGCAAGCGGCCGGGGAGAGGGGCGCCACGCCCATGACTATGGGACCCGTCACGTCCAAGAGCGACGAGCAGGTGCCGAGTGTCGAAGAGGCGACCAGTACGCCGTCCGGTGTCCCCGCCAAGGCCATCGAGGGTCGGTCGCTCGGTCAGATCGCCTGGACCCGTCTGAAGCGTGACAAGCTCGCGCTGACCGGTGCGGGCGTCATCGTGTTCCTCGTGCTCGTCGCGATCTTCGCGCCGCTGATCAACAAGGTGTGGGGACACCCGATCAACGAGTTCCACCAGGACAAGATCAACCCCAACCTCGGCGGTATCCCCGAGCCCGGCACGTGGGGCGGCATCAGCAAGGACTTCCTGCTGGGTGTCCAGCCGGTCACCGGCCGGGACATGTTCTCGCAGATCATCTACGGTGCCCGGGTCTCGCTGCTGGTCGCGCTGTCCGCCACGGTCGTCGCGGTGATCCTCGGCGTCGTGCTCGGCATCTGCGCCGGCTACTTCGGCGGGTTCATCGACAGCATGGTCAGCCGCCTGATGGACCTGATCCTGGCGTTCCCCTACCTGCTGTTCTCGATCGCGCTGATCTCCGTCGTGCCGGTCACGACCGCCTGGCGCATCGCGGTGGTCGTCGGCGTCATCTCGTTCTTCAGCTGGCCCTACATCGGCCGCATCGTCCGCGGGCAGACCCTCTCCCTGCGGGAACGGGAGTTCGTCGAGGCCGCCCGCAGCGTCGGCGCCGGGCCGACCCGGATCCTCTTCCGCGAGCTGCTGCCCAACCTGGTCGCACCGATCCTCGTCTACTCGACGCTCGTCATCCCGACGAACATCGTCTTCGAGGCGTCGCTGTCCTTCCTCGGCGTCGGCGTGCTGCCCCCCACTCCCTCGTGGGGCCGCCTGCTCTCCGACGCGGTGAACTACTACACCTACGACCCGGTGTACATGTTCGTGCCGGGCCTCGCGATCTTCATCATGGTTCTCGCCTTCAACCTGTTCGGCGACGGCCTGCGCGACGCGCTCGACCCCAAGGCCAACCGGTAACCCGTACCAGCGCTGCCACCTGCGTACCGACACCGCCACCCCGTGCCCGGACCGGATTCCGCACCTGGGATCCGTCCGTGCCGCCCCGATCTCCGCTCGCACAGCAGCACAGCTCGGACGGCCCGTCCCTCGGCGGGTCGTGCCAAACAAGGAGGGAAACCTAGTGAGAATGAGGACAGGGGCATTGGTGGCCGGTTCGGCTGCTGTCGCCCTGGTGTTGTCCGCCTGTGGGTCGGGCGGCGACGACAAGACGCCCAGCACGGGCTCCAGCACCGCGGGTGTGTCCGGTTTCAACGCCGCTACCAAGGGCGTCATCAACCCTTCTGACAAGAAGGGCGGCACGCTCAAGCTCGTCAACCACTCCGACCCGGACTCGTTCGACCCGGTCCGCGCGTACTACGCCTGGGTCTGGAACTTCCAGAAGGGTTACTACGTCCGGACCCTCCTCACCAACGCGTCGAAGCCGGGCGAGGACGGCCTGAAGCTCGAGGCCGACCTGGCCGAGAAGCTGCCGGAGATCACCGACGGCGGCAAGACGTACACCTTCAAGCTGAAGGACGGCGTCAAGTTCGAGGACGGCGCGCCGATCACCTCGAAGGACGTCAAGTACGGCATCGAGCGCGTCTTCGCGCAGGACGTGCTGTCCGGCGGCCCGACCTACATCATCGACGTGCTCGACCAGGGCCAGAAGTACCCCGGCCCGTACAAGGACACCGACCCCGACAAGCTGGGTCTGAAGTCCGTCGAGACCCCGGACGACAAGACGATCGTCTTCAAGCTGAAGGAGCCGCTCTCGGACTTCAGCTACCTGCTCGCCATGCCCGGCGCCGGCCCGGTCCAGAAGGCCAAGGACACCGGCGACAAGTACGGTGACAAGCCCGGCTCGACCGGCCCGTACAAGTTCCAGTCGTACGAGCCCGGCAAGAAGGCCGTCCTGGTCCGCAACGAGAACTGGGACGCCAAGACGGACCCCATCCGCAAGGCGCTGCCGGACCAGATCGACCTGACCATCGGCACGGCCGTCGAGGAGATCGACAACCAGCTGCTGAGCGGCGACGTCGACATCGACACCGCGCAGACCGGTGTCCAGCAGGGTGCGCAGCCGAAGATCCTGCTCGACCCGACCAAGAAGGCCAACGCGGACACGCCGACCACCGGCTTCATCCGCTACTTCTCGATCAGCACCAAGGTCCCGCCGTTCGACAACATCCACTGCCGCAAGGCCGTGCAGTACGCGACCGACAAGGTCACGATGCAGACCGCGCGTGGTGGTGCCGAGGCCGGTGGCGACGTCGCCATCAACATGCTCCCGCCGAACATCGCGGGTCACGACCCGGCCATGGACCTGTACAACACCAAGTCGGGCAAGCCGCAGATCGACAAGGCCAAGGAAGAGCTGGCCGCGTGTGGCAAGCCGAACGGCTTCGACACGGTCATCGCCACCCGTAACGCCGGCAAGGAGCCGAAGACGGCCGAGGCGCTGCAGGCCGCGCTGAAGAACGTCGGCATCAACGCCCGTCTCGACCCGACCGACGCCTCGCTGTACTTCCGCTCGACCATCGGCGCGCCGTCCAACGTGCACGCCAAGGGCTACGGCCTGATGATGGCCGGCTGGGGCGCGGACTTCCCGACCGCCTACGGCTTCCTGTCGATCCTGGTCGACGGCCGCACGATCTCCGCGTCGGGTAACAACAACTACGCCGAGCTCAACAACCCCGAGGTCAACAAGCTGATCGACGACGCCAAGGCCGCGACCGACCCGAAGGCCGCCGCGGACATCTGGTCGAAGATCAACAAGATCGTCATGGAGGAGGCCGTCATGGTTCCCTTCGTGTACGACAAGGCCCTGAACTACCGCAACCCCCGCCTGACGAACGTCTTCGTCACGGAGTACTACGGCATGTACGACTTCAGCAGCCTGGGCGTCTCCAGCTGACGAGGTCGTCCTGACCGAGCAATGCCAGTAAGCCGGTAACCCGCCCTTCCGAGGAAAAGAAGGCAGGTGAAGGCCACGGCGCCGGCCGGTGAGACGGGAACCCCGTCGAGCCGGCCGGCGTCAGGCCGCACACGTGATCAACTACATCCTGCGCCGCCTGGTCACAGCCGTCGTGCTGCTCGTGGCCGTCTCGGCCGTCACCTTCCTGATCTTCTTCGCGATCCCGAAGGCCGCCGGAGCTGATCCTGCCGAGATGTACGTCGGTAAGTCGGCGACCCCGCGCGACGTCGAGGCGACCCGGGTCAAGCTCGGCCTGGACAAGCCGATCTACATCCAGTACGGCCGCTTCCTGAAGGGCATCGTCGCCGGTCGCGACTACAACAACGGCCCGACCGTGACCCACTGCTCCGCCCCGTGCTTCGGCTACTCCTTCCGCACCGACCGCGAGGTGTGGCCGCTGCTGATCGACCGGCTCCCCGTCACCATCTCCCTCGCCATCGGGGCCGCCGTCATCTGGCTGCTCTTCGGCGTCGCCGGTGGCGTCATATCCGCACTGAGACGCGGCTCGATCGCGGACCGCACAGCGATGATCATCGCGCTCGCCGGCGTCTCACTGCCCATCTACTTCACCGGTCTGGTCGCCCAGCAGCTCTTCGTCCATACCTGGCCGATCTTCCAGGGCGGCGAGTACATCAACTTCAAGGACGACCCGGTCGGCTGGGCCAACAAGCTCTTCCTGGCCTGGGTCACCCTCGCGCTGCTCTTCGCCGCGCAGTACACCCGCCTCACCCGCGCCCAGATGCTCGAGACCATGAGCGAGGACTACGTCCGCACCGCCCGGGCCAAGGGCCTCAAGGAGCGGGTCGTGGTCGGCAAGCACGCGATGCGCTCCGTGCTCACCCCGATCGTCACGATCTTCGGCCTGGACCTCGGTGGCCTCCTGGGCGGCGCGATCCTCACCGAGAGCGTCTTCAGCCTCCCGGGCATCGGCCGGCTCAGCATCGACGCCGTCAACGTCAAGGACCTGCCGATCATCCTCGGCGTGACCCTCTTCGGCGCGTTCTTCATCGTCATGGCCAACCTGCTCGTGGACCTGCTCTACGCCGTGATCGACCCGCGGGTGCGGCTCTCGTGACGCTGCCGCAGCCCCGATCCGCTCGACCCGGCACCCCTGGAAAGGAGTGAGCATGTCCACCAGTCTGCTCAAGGACGGCGACCCGACCCCCGTCGGCGCCGGCTCGTCGGCACAGTCCTTCCTCGACGTGCGTGACCTGCGGATCCACTTCAAGACCGACGACGGCATCGTGAGGGCCGTCGACGGCCTCACGTTCCAGCTGGAGCGCGGCGAGACCCTCGGCATCGTGGGCGAGTCCGGCTCCGGCAAGAGCGTCACCAGCCTCGGCATCCTCGGCCTGCACCGGCGAGGATCGGCGAAGATCTCCGGCGAGGTCTGGCTCGACGGCGAGGAGCTCATCGGCGCCTCGCCCGAGCGGGTCCGCGCGCTGCGCGGCGCCAAGATGTCGATGATCTTCCAGGACCCGCTGACGGCGATGCACCCGTACTACACGGTGGGCAAGCAGATCATCGAGGCCTACCGGGTGCACCACAAGGTCAGCAAGGCCGAGGCGCGGCGCCGGGCCGTGGAGATGCTCGACCGGGTCGGCATCCCCCAGCCGCAGAAGCGCGTCGACGACTACCCGCACCAGTTCTCCGGCGGTATGCGGCAGCGCGCGATGATCGCGATGTCGCTGGTCAACAACCCGCAGCTGCTCATCGCCGACGAGCCGACCACCGCCCTGGACGTGACGGTGCAGGCGCAGATCCTGGACCTGATCCGCGACCTGCAGGCCGAGTTCAACTCCGCGGTCATCATCATCACCCACGACCTCGGTGTGGTCGCGGAGGTCGCCGACGACATCCTGGTCATGTACGGCGGCAAGTGCGTCGAGCACGCCTCCGCACAGACCATCTTCCGGCGGCCGGAGCACCCGTACGCCTGGGGTCTGCTGTCCTCCATGCCGCGCGTCGACCGGGAGGTGCGCGACCGGCTGGTCCCGATCAAGGGCAACCCGCCGTCGCTGATCAACCTGCCGAGCGGCTGCTCGTTCCACCCGCGCTGCCCCTACGTCGAGCGCAACGGCATCCCTTGCAAGACGGTCGAACCGACGCTGGCGGAAGGCACGATCGACCACGGGGTCTCGTGCCACATCCCGCCCGCGGAACGGCTGGCCATCTTCAAGTCGGACATCGCCCCATCCCTCTGAGGAGCACGACTGTGTCGACGAGCACCCAACCCCAGCCGTCCGCGGCTCCGCAGCGGGACGGCGAGAACCTCCTCGAGGTCCGAGGCGTGGAGAAGCACTTCCCGATCCTTCGGGGTGCCTTCTTCAAGCGCAAGGTCGGCGCCGTGCGCGCCGTGGACGGCATCGACCTCGCCGTCAAGAGCGGTGAGACGCTCGGCCTGGTCGGCGAGTCCGGCTGCGGCAAGTCCACCACCGGCCGGCTCATGACCCGCCTGCTGGAGCCGACGGGCGGCAAGGTCATCCTGGAGGGGCGCGACATCTCGCACCTCGGCGTCTCCCAGATGCGCCCCCTGCGCCGGGAGATCCAGATGATCTTCCAGGACCCGTACTCGTCGCTGAACCCGCGGCACACCGTCGGCTCGATCGTCGGCGCCCCGCTGCAGGTGCAGAACATCAAGACGCCGCACGGGCAGAAGCGTGAGGTCCAGCGCCTGCTGGAGCTGGTCGGGCTCAACCCCGAGCACTACAACCGCTACCCGCACGAGTTCTCCGGCGGCCAGCGGCAGCGCATCGGCATCGCCCGGGCGCTCGCCCTGCAGCCGAAGCTCATCATCGCCGACGAGCCGGTCTCGGCCCTGGACGTGTCGATCCAGGCGCAGGTCGTCAACCTGCTCGACGACCTGCAGCGCGAGTTCAACCTGACCTACGTGTTCATCGCGCACGACCTGTCCGTGGTCAAGCACATCTCGGACCGGGTCGCCGTCATGTACCTGGGGAAGGTCGTCGAGGTCGGTCCGCGGGACGGCCTGTACGGCACGCCGCTGCACCCGTACACCTTCGCGCTGCTGTCGGCGGTGCCGGTGCCCGACCCCGACCGCCGCGACAAGGCGCAGCGGGAGCGGGTCCTGCTCACCGGCGACGTGCCCAGCCCGATCGACCCGCCGTCCGGCTGCCGCTTCCGGACCCGGTGCTGGAAGGCGCAGGACGTGTGCGCCCAGGAGGAGCCGCCGCTGCGCGAGCTGCTGCCGGGCCAGACGGTCGCCTGCCACTTCCCGATCACCGACGAGGAGCGCTCCGCCAAGGGCGCTCAGGCGGCCCGGGCCGCCGCCGCGGAGATCCCGGTGGCCGCCTCGACGGACCCCTTTGCGGAGCCGATCGCATAACACCACGGAATGTGCGCCGGGGAGTCGACCAGGTCGGCTCCCCGGCTTTGTTCTGTCAATTCGCCCCTACCCGCGACCTGCCCCTATGTGGTGCGGACGCAAAGGAAACCGTGGAGCGAATCGCCCGAAACATTTGAAAATCTTGAGGCGAACGCCTTCCGCAGACCAATGTTTTTCGATCTCATATCCCCATCCCCTCGAACCGGGAGGACATGTGGGATTCAAGATGAGGTTCACGGGCGCCGCGGTGATCACCGCGGCGTTGACCGTGAGCACGGCAGGCTTGTCTGCACCGGCCAGTGCCGAGGCCGTCGCCAACACGGAGTACACCGTGGTGGCCGCGGACAACGTCTCCACCGGTGACGCGACCGCCGCCATCACCAAGGCCGGCGGCAAGGTCATCGCCACCAACGACACGGTGGGGATGTTCACGGTCCTGGCACCGCAGAGCGGTTTCGTCGAGAAGGCGGCAGCCTCCTCGAAGCTCGTCGGCGCCGCACACCGCACCGCCATCGGCAAGGCTCCCAAGAAGGAGCAGCCGTCCGGTGTGGAGAAGGAAGCACTGGCCGCGGCAGCGGCAGCGGCGAAGAAGCCCGGTGGCAAGAAGCCCGCCACCGCCGGACTGGACCCCATGGACGACAAGCTGTGGGGCCTCAAGACGGTCAGGTCGGACCTCGCCCGCAAGGTCAACGCCGGCGACAAGCGCGTCACCGTCGGCGTCCTGGACACCGGCGTCGACGCGTCGCAGCCCGACATCGCCCCGAACTTCAACTGGGCGCTGTCGAAGAACTTCGCGCCGGACAAGGTCGACATCGACGGTCCGTGTGAGGTCGCGAGCTGCCTCGACCCGGTCGGCACCGACGACGGCGGCCACGGCACGCACGTCGCCGGCACGATCGGCGCGGCGGCCAACGGCTTCGGCATCTCCGGTGTCGCGCCGAACGTGTCGCTGGTCGAGCTCAAGGGCGGCCAGGACTCGGGGTACTTCTTCCTCGAGCCCGTCGTCAACGCGCTCGTGCACGCCGGCCAGTCGGGCATCGACGTGGTCAACATGTCGTTCTACGTCGACCCGTGGCTGTTCAACTGCACGGCCAACCCGGCGGACTCCCCCGCCGCGCAGGCCGAGCAGCGCACCATCATCCGCGGCATGTTCCGCGCCCTGACGTACGCCCACTTCAAGGGCGTCACGCTCGTCGGCGCGCTCGGCAACAACCACGAGGACAAGGGCAAGCCGCGCACCGACATCTCCAGCCCGGACTACCCGGCGGACGCCGCGTACGACCGGCCCATCGACAACAGCTCCTGCTGGGACCTGCCCGTCGAGGGACCGTTCGTCATCGGCGTCTCCTCCCTCGGCCCGTCGCTGAAGAAGTCGGACTTCTCCGACTATGGCCTGGAGCGCATCGGCGTCTCCGCGCCCGGCGGCTGGTTCCGTGACGGCTTCGGCACGGACAGCTACCGCACCAACGAGAACATGATCCTCTCCACGTACCCGAAGAAGGTGCTGCAGGAGGAGGGCACGGTCGACGCCGACGGCAACGTCGTGCCGGAGGCCGAGGGCCTGGTCTACAAGGAGTGCACCGCCGCCGGGAAGTGTGGCTACTACACCTGGCTGCAGGGCACCTCGATGGCCTCCCCGCACGCGGCCGGCGTCGCGGCGCTCATCGTGAGCGCGCACGGCGCCAAGCACGGCAAGGACTTCGGTCTCGAGCCGTGGAAGGTCGAGTACATCCTGTACAGCACGGCCGCCGAGCACGCCTGCCCGGAGCCGCGCCTGCAGACGTACACGAACGAAGGCCGCTCCGAGGAGTTCAACGCGCTCTGCGAGGGTGGCACGGAGTTCAACGGCTTCTACGGCTTCGGCATCGTCGACGCCTACAAGGCCGTGACCGCCAAGGCCTGGTGGGAGCACCGCTAGCAGTTTGTGACCGTCCTGGTGGCACGCGTCTATGCGCCGCGTGCCACCAGGCGTCCGCCGAGCAGCGCGTCGGCCTTGCTGACCAGGACGCTCGGGCGGATCGGTTTCGTCATGTACTCGGTGGCGCCGACCATCATCGCCTCCTCGCGGCCCCGCATCCGCCCGTACGCGCTGAGCATGAGGATCGGCAGCTTCGCCGTCGCCGGGTCGGCCCGCAGCGCCTTGCACAGGTCCAGGCCCGAGATGTTCGGCATCCACATGTCGGTGACCAGCAGGTCGAACCGGTCCTTCCGGAGGGCCTCCAGCGCCTCGCCGCCGCTGGTGACGGCGACGACCGACGCGCCTGCGGACTCCAGCGCCATGGTGAAGAGCTCACGGATATCCGGATCGTCCTCTGCCACCAGTACCGTCGCGGCCCCCATTACCCCAGCTTAAGATCCTCAGCGTGGCGTATGAGGCGGCTTCGAGCCGATACCAGGACATGCAATACCGGCGCAGCGGCCGCAGCGGGCTGAAGCTGCCGGCGATCTCGCTCGGGCTGTGGCATAACTTCGGGCACGCGCGTCCGTACGAGACCCAGCAGGCGATCGTGCGTCGCGCCTTCGATCTCGGGGTCACCCACTTCGACCTGGCCAACAACTACGGGCCGCCGCCGGGCTCCGCGGAGACGAACTTCGGGCGGATCCTCGCCGAGGACCTCCGGCCCTACCGGGACGAGCTGATCATCTCGACCAAGGCCGGCTACGACATGTGGGACGGCCCCTACGGTGAGTGGGGGTCGCGCAAGTACCTGACGGCGTCGCTGGACCAGTCGCTGCGGCGGATGGGCCTGGAGTACGTCGACATCTTCTACTCCCACCGGCCGGACCCCGACACGCCCCTCGAGGAGACGATGGGGGCGCTGGACCGGGCCGTGCGGGCCGGCAAGGCGCTCTACGTGGGCATCTCCAACTACTCGCCCGCGCAGACCGCTGAGGCGGCTTCCATTCTGCGCTCGCTCGGCACGCCGCTGCTGATCCACCAGCCGCGGTACTCGATGTTCGACCGCTGGATCGAGGACTCGCTGCTCGACGTGCTCGAGTCGGAGGGCGCCGGGTGCATCCCGTTCTCGCCGCTCGCGCAGGGGCTGCTGACGGACCGCTACCTTTCCGGTATTCCGTCCGACTCGCGGGTGCGGACCAGCCGCTTCCTCAACGAGAGCGACCTCAGCGAGTCGCGCCTGAAGACGATCGAGGCGCTGAACGAGGTGGCCCGCGGGCGCGGCCAGAGCCTCGCGCAGCTGGCCCTGGCGTGGGCGCTGCGCGACCCGCGGGTCACCTCGCTGATCATCGGGGCGAGCTCGGTGGCGCAGCTGGAGCAGAACCTGGGGGCTTTGTCGGCTCCCGCGCTGACCTCCGAAGAGCTCACCCGCATCGACGCTGTGCTAGCTCAGCAGACCGTTTAGCGTCGTGATCACCGGCTGGAGGGCGGCGGGCACGGCGCCGTCCTTCACCTGGACCTCCTTGCCGCCATAGGTGATGGTGTACGTGTAGCCGTCGGCGACGTTGGTGCTGCCGGCGGCGGTGGGCAGCTTGGAGAAGCCGACCTGCTCCAAGGTGCCCTTGAGCGTGGTCAGCTGGGCCGGGGTGAGCTTGCCTTCCTTGGTGCCGGCCTTGGCGGTCAGCGTCCAGCCGCCGTCCGGCCGCACGACCAGGCGGTCGTTGGTGCCGGCGAGGCCTCCCTGGCGGGTGAAGATCAGCAGCGCGTCCGTGGTGTTCTGGCTGCTGCCGGTGCTGGGGTCGGCGCTCGGGCTCACGCTGGTGCTCGCCGGCGCCGCCGCACTGGTGGACGGCGCCGTGCCGGCCTGGTTGGCGTCGTCGGCGCAGCCCGTCAGGGCCAGCGCGAGCAGGGCGGTGACGGCGATCGGGGTCCTCGACCTCATCGAAGGTGTCTCCATCTCTCTTGGACTGCGGGTTCGCAGCTCGGGTTCCCCGTGACGTGTTCTTCGTTACCTTCTGTGCGCTCGTGGCGGTAACTCGCTCGTTTCTTGTCATACCCCCACGACATGATTGCCCCATGCGCCTCGACCCGTACCGTCACGTCCTCGCTCTTCCTGGGGTGCGGTCGCTCATGGTGCTGGCGCTGCTCGCCCGGATCCCGATCACCGCCATCGGGGTCACGATGACGCTGCACGTGGCTCAGGACCTCCACCGCGGCTGGGGCGCCGCCGGTCTGGTCGGCGCCGCCCTCACCGTCGGCACCGCGATCGGCGGCCCGCTCAACGGTCGCTTCGTCGATCGTAAGGGCCTGCGTCCGATGCTCGTCGTCACCACCGTGTGCGAGGCCATCTTCTGGGTCGTGGCGCCGTCACTGTCCTATCCCGCGCTGCTGGTCGGCGCCTTCGTCGCCGGCGTGTTCTCCCTGCCGGTGTTCTCCGTGGTCCGCCAGTCGCTGGCCGCGCTTGTCCCCGCCGACCAGCGCCGCCAGGCCTACGCGCTGGACTCGATGTCGGTCGAGTTGTCGTTCATGGCCGGCCCGCCGCTCGCCGTGCTGCTCATGAGCAGCCTCTCCGGCCGCGTCACCATGTGGTCGATCGGCGGCTGCCTCGTCCTCGCCGGCCTGGCCCTCTTCCTGACCGACCCCCCGGTCCACGCCCCCGCCGACGAGGACTCCCTCGCGGGCGCCACCACCGCGCCGCTGCGCCGCCGCGACTGGCTCACGCCCCGCTTCCTCGCGGTCTGCGCCGCCGCGGCCGCCACGACGATGGTCCTGGCCGGCACCGACCTCGGCATCGTCGCCATGCTCCGTGAGGCGGGCAAGGTCCAGCTCATCGGCGGCCTCCTCGCCGCGTGGGGCATCTATTCGCTGATCGGCGGCTTCGTGTATGGCGCTCTGACGCGCGCGGTGCCGCTGGTCGCCCTCATCGGCGGCCTCAGCCTCTTCACGATCCCCCTCGGCCTGGTCGGCGACCGCTGGTGGCTGCTCACCGTCGCCCTCCTGCCGGCCGGCGCCCTCTGCGCCCCCACCCTCAGCGCCAGCACCGACCTCGTGAGCCGCCTCGTCCCCTCATCCGCCCGCGGCGAGGCCATGGGCTGGCACGGCTCCTCCCTGACGGTCGGCCTGGCCGTCGGCTCCCCGCTCGCCGGCTGGGCCATCGACCGCGGCTCCCCGGGCTGGGGCTTCGCCGCGGTCGGCACCGTCGGCCTCCTCATCACCGGCGTCCTGCTCACCCTGCGCCACACCCACACCCCGGCGCCCTCCCCCACACCCGCAACCAAGCCCTCACCCGCAGCCACAACCGAACCGGGGACCGAACTCGCAACCGCGATCGAACCTGGGACCGCGACCGCCGCCGGGACCGAACCCACGACCGCGACCGCCGCCGCGAAGCCCTCCACCTCCACCCCAACGCCTTCTCCTCTGACCACCACCGCCCCCACGACCACCCCCGCCGCTGCTCCAACCGCCACAGTTGCTCCCACGACGGCCACCTCGGCAGCCAGCACCGCGGCATCCCACTAACACGCCGACTCCGCCCTCCAGGGTCGCGTCCACTGTCCAAGCAACCCCCCGCTCCCGCCTCCGCCCCCACTTCCCGCCTTCACCACGGATCTGGCTGGTCCTGCTCCCGCGGCCCCGGCTGCTGCCACCGCCCAACCGCCACCCCTGCTCCCACTCCAGCCAACACCGCGGCACCCCCACCAACACGACCAGTCCCGCCGCCGAGGTCGCATCCGCTGTCCGAGCAGACCCGCCGCCCCCGCTCCCATCTCCACCCCCACCGCTACTCCCACAACACCGCCTCTGCAGGCCAACACCGCGGCACCCCACCAACACGACGACTCCGGCCTCCAAGGTCGCGTCCGCTGGCCGGGCACCTCCGCCACTCCCGGCCCCGCCTCCACCAGTGCTCCAGGCGCCACCCACTACTCCCGCCTCCACCACGGCTCCGGCTGCTACCCCCACTCCACAGTTCCGGCTGCCGCCGCCACAACCGCCGCCTCGGCTCCCGCTCCAGCCAGCAGCGCGGCACCCCACCAACACGACGACCCCGGCCTCCGAGGGACGCGTCCGCTGTCCGAGCAGCCCCGCCGCTCCCACTCCCGCCTCCACCATTGCTTCGGCTGCTGCTCCTTCCGCGGCTACTCCGACTCCCGCGGCCCCGGCTGCTGCCACCGCCCTGCTCCCACTCCGGCCAGCCCCGCGGCATCCCGCAAGCACGACAGCCCCGACCGTTGACCGGGTAGCCCCGCGGCTCCAGCCGCCACTGCCGCTTCCCGCCGGCACCGCCGGCTAGGCAACCGCTACCGCCGCTCCCACCACGGCCGCTTCCGCAGCCAGCACTGCCGCACCACTAACCGACAATTCCGGCCGCACTGACACGACAACTCCCGCAGCCGAGGTCGCGTCCGCTGATCCGAGCTGCCCGCTGATCCAGCCAGCACCGCCACCTCCACCAGCACCGTCACCCGACAGCTGGGCGCCGATCCGAACCGCTCCCACAGCCCCGCCTCCATCGCCGTTCACGCCAGCACTGCTTCCTCTCGCCACCGCCAGCCGCCGCCCTGAACAGCTCCACCGCTGCCGCCCCTGCTCCGGCTGCTGCCACCGCTCCAACCGCCACCGCCGCCCGCTCCCGCAACAGCCGCCTCGGCAGCCAGCACCGCAGCGCCCCACTTGCGCGACGGCTCCGGCACCGAGGTCACGTCCGCTGATCCGAGCAGCCCCGCCGATCCAGTCCGGAGCGCTGCTTCTCTTGAGCACCGCCGCCCCAGGTCACCGCCACAGATCCGAACACCTCCGCCGCTCCACCCCGCCACCGTCACCCCGGCCGCCGCCGCCACCGGTGCCCCGCTCCAGCCACTTCCGCAGCTGACACTGCAGCGTCCACTAGTGCGACGACTCCTGCCGCTAAGGTCGCGTCCGCCGATCCGGGCAGCCTCGCCGCCCCAGCTCCAGCTCCAGCCAGCACCGCTACTTCCCATGAGCACCGCCACCCCGGCAACCGGACGCAGATCCGAACAGCTCCCGCACCTTCCGCTCCGGCCAGCACCGCTACTTCCCGCCAGCAACGCCGCCACCGCCACCGACCCGAACAGGTCCACCGCTGCCGCCATCACTCCGGCGGCCGCCGCTGCAACCGCCGCCGTTGCGGCCGCGACAGCCGCTTCTGCGGCCAGCACCGCGGCGGTCCACTAGCGCGACGACTGCGGCCGCCGAGGTCACCTCCGCTGATCTGAACAGCCCGCAGTTCCAGCGAGCACCGCTGGTCCGGCGGCTGGGCGGTGCTGTCGGTGCCGCTCTGGGCGCCGCCCGGCCCGGGTGCCCCCGTGCCGCGTTGATCAGGTAGCGGATCCGGTCGCCATGGCAGCCGGATCTGCTACTCGATCAAGAGCGGGGCGGAGGTTGGCGCGGGGTGTGGGGCGTCTGATTCGGGGTTGGGGCGTTGAGAGTTGTGGTGGGTCGGGAGGGCGGGGGGGAAGGTGTGGATCGTGCCGGTTTGGGGTTTATCGGGTGGGAGGGGGGTCCGTTAAATCTTTGTGTTGGCACGTTTCGGGCGTGGTTCGCGGGGTGGATCACCGAGCGTGCCTCCGGCGGGAGGGGGGCGCGACCGGACGGGGGCCGGGTGTAGGCGAGGGCTGGACCGCGGGGGGCGTGATGGGCGGAGAGGGTGCGGGATTGTCCGGAAGGGGACCGTTTCGGGGGCGAAGGGTGGCGGGAATCAAGCGGTGTGGAACTGGGGTGGGTGGCGTCCGAAGCGCGTTGGGCTTCCTATTCGTCGGGAGCGGGAAATGGGTGGGGTGGGCGCTGGCCAAACGGCTGGCGACGGGTGGGCGAACGGTGGGTTGCGGCCGGTCAGGCGGGTGGGCCGGGCGGGGGCGTGCAGGTTGCAAGGTGCGGTCCGCGAGGGGAATACAGCACGGAGAAAGGTGGGGCCGGGAAGGGACCTAGGGATCGGTGGGCGTCGCTGCGTGAATGCGATTCGGCGTGGCTTCTAGATCGACAGAGGAGGACGACGTGTACTTCGTCACCCGGCGAGATGGGGTCGCGGGGCTGGACGGGAGGAGTAATGGCTGTTCAGAGTGGGTGTGTGGCGTCAAGTCGGGCGGGTTGACCGGCTGTGGCACACAGGACGGAAGCCCGATCTACGGGTATCCAGGAGTGGGGCCGATCGATGGGTCCTGTCCGGATCGACCGATAGGAGAGGTTTTGCTGGCAGTGATAACAGCGACGGGGGCGATCACCGCAAGGACTGCGGCAGTCACAGAACGTATTCGTCGCAGTGGGACCGCCGGCATGGGCAACTCTCCGGAAAACTCGTCATCAATCGGGGTGAATCCGCCCAGATCTACCCGCCTGTCAGGCATATCCAACGGGTCCGGCGACAAACAGGATGGTTGCGTCCGTCACTCAGCGCGGTACGATCCGCCAGAGCCGCCATGCGGTCATCGGTGTGGAACCCCCTCCGCATCGCACCGCTCGTGGCACACCCGACGGAGGGCGATCTTGACTATCTGCTGCCCGCTTGCAGCAAGCGCGCCGGACGATCAGGCTGCGATGCGCTCTGTGGCATCGCTATCCGCCGGGTCAGCAGATCGTGTGAGGTTCGCATGAGTACGGCGATGCAGGTTCGGCTGCGGCACTGGCCCGGCATGAAGGTTTCCTGGCTCGGCGCGGGTGCTGTCGTCCATTCCGGCGACGAGCCCAGCCCGGGCGCGGCGGCGCTGGTCGTGTCGCCGCACGGCTCCACCGAGTGTGCGGTGGTCATCAGCTCGCACACCGTCAAGCTGCAGCCCGCGATGGTCGAGGAGCTGGCCGAGGTCCTGGCCAACGGGCTTCCCCGCGGGTTCACGGCGATGCGGTTCGTCGCGTGGGACGGCGCGTGCGCCACCAACGAGCGGCCGGCCGCGGCGCACTTGATCGCCATGCGGCTCGGGATCGACGTCATCGCGGCGGCGGGGCCGCTGCTGGGCGTGCCGGGTGGGTCGCTGTTCGCGCCGATCGGGCGTGGGGAGCACCGGCCGGGCGGGTTCTGGCGGTTCCGGACGGGTGCGCAGCCGCAGCGGGTCGGCTGGCGGTTCCCCGCGCCGCACTGGGAACAGGACCTCGGCGAGGTGCCCGAGCTGCCCGGCGACCTGGTGCTCGACCAGATCCCCGCGGGCCTGTGGCTGCACCGCCGCCGGGTCGGCAGCGTCACGGACCTCGCGTACTCGGTGCCGACGGATCACTCGCACCCGGCGATGATCCTGTCGCACCCGAACGAGGAGCCGCTGCACCGCGACGAGCTCATGCAGGCCGTCTCCGTCATTCCGGCGCTCGCCGCCGATCGGTGTGTCTTCACGCCGTACGGGCAGCGCCCCCTCCTCGACGGCCCCGTCGGGCCGGTCGTCGCCGACGTGCTGGGCCGCGCCGTGCACGTGCGCACCGGTCTGCCGCTGTGCGCGCCCGCCGGGCAGCGCGCGGTCGTCACGATCGACCAGAAGGGCCTCCCCCGCTGGCGGACGTTCGCCCGGGAGCTGTGGCACGCGCCGCGCACCGGCGCGCCGCGGCCGGTCGACTGGGTCAACCCGTGCCCCGACGTGCTCGACACGCCGGCGGGTGCGGCCACGTTCACGCTCGGCGGCGGCTGGGTCCTGGAGGTCGTCCAGGCCGGCCTGTGGATCCGTCCCGAGCACCTGACCGACCCCGCGGACTGGATCCGCGGCCTGCCGGTCGACGTCAACCGCTGCGCGATCATTGTGGGCGCCCCGCACGCCGCGGAGCTGCCGCCCCCTGGTCACACGATGGCCGACGTACTGGAGAAGCTCCCGGTCGACGCGCGCAAGCGGGCCTATCTGGCCGTGCCGCGCGGGGCCGCGCCGAACGTGTTCATCCTCGCGACCGCGCTGCGGGACTCGCTGCCGGAGCCCGGTGAGGTCGAGCTCGTCGCCCCGCCGACGACGAGCGGCTCGTTCCCGGCGGTCGGGTCGACGACGGGTTCGTTCCCCGCGGCGGCGCCCAACGGGCACCGGCCCGACGGACCGTTCCTGGTCAACGGCCGGCCCGCCAACGGGCACCCGTCCGGCGCACACCCAACGGTGTCGCGCCCGGCGCACGCCTCGTTCGACGGCGACGAGCCGCAGGACCCGTGGCGCACCGTCTACGACCCCCAGCGCACCGGCTCCTTCGAGCCGCTCACCAGCACCGACCGCCGCGAGCCGCGCACGGGTGGCTTCGCGCCGGCCGAGCCGACCAGCGGGTCGTTCGCCCCGGTCGAGCCGCGGTCGGGGGCCTTCCCGCCGGTGGAGCCGCGGACCGCGGCGTTCCCGGCCCCCCACAACGGAGCGGACCACCGCAACGGCGCCGACCTGCGCAACGGGGCGGACCACCGGAACGGGGCTGACCTGCGCAACGGGGCCGACCTGCGCAACGGGGCGGACCACCGGAACGGGGCTGACCTGCGCAACGGCGCCGACCCTCGTACCGGAGCGGACCCGCGCAACGGCAGCGACCTTCGCAACGGCGCCGATCCCCGCAACGGGGCGGACCACCGGAACGGCAGCGACCTTCGCAACGGGGCCGACCTGCGCAACGGGGCCGACCTGCGCAACGGCGGCGACCCTCGTACCGGAGCGGAACTGCGCAACGGCAGCGACCTTCGCAACGGGATGGACCACCGCAACGGCGCCGACCCGCGCAACGGGCACGACCCGCGGACCGGGGCGTTCGCGCCGGTCGAGCCGCCGACGGGGTCGTTCGCGCCGCTGAGCCCGAACGGGACCAACGGCCAGCACGCCCCCGGCGGTTTCGGGCCGCAGCCCGGCCAGCCGCAGCACATGGGCCAGGGCCACATGGGCCAGCCGCAGCACCCGGGCCCGCAGCACCCCGGTCAGACGCACCCCGGTCAGTCCCGCCCCGGTCAGCAGTACCCGGGCCAGCAGGGACGTGGTCCCGGGTTCGGCAACGGGCGGGGCGACAGCACCACGGCGTTCCCCCCGGTCGCGCCCGAGGCCTACCGCGGCATGCCCAACGGCACCCACCCGGAGCTGAACGTGGCGCCGCCGCGGACGTACCACCGCGAGCAGCAGTCGTACGACACCCAGGCCCACGACGCGGGACGGCCGGCCAACGACGGGTACCGCTTCGACGCCCCGAACTACGACGAGCACCACTTCGACCTGCCGACGCCGCCCGGGCAGCGCGCACCGGTCCAGCGGATGCCCGCGCACGACGAGGCCGAGGACGCGGCCGGCGCCGAGGACACGTCGTCGATCCGCTCGGGCCGGGAGATCCGCTCGCACGGCAAGAAGGCGAAGGCCACCCGCGCGGACGACAAGACCAGCACGCAGGAGCTCGACCGCCTGCTCGGGTTCTTCGACGAGATCCGCCGCGCGAAGGCGTGGGACGAGGACTCGCCGGGCTCGGAGACGGACGAGGCCACGGCGCGCCGCGCGGCCGCCGGCCAGCCACCCGCCGGCCCCCGGCGCGCCCGCTAGGCAAAACCCGGCAAAGCCAGGCAAGGCCCACTGGGCGAAGCCAGGCAAACGACGCGACAGCGGCCCGGTCTCGGAAAGAGGCCGGGCCGCCGCGTTTTCGCCGCCGGGCCGGGGCCGACTAGGATCGGCCGGGTGCTCGACATCATGCTGCCGCACTACGGCGACGTGGAGCTGCTGAAGCTCGCCGTCAACAGTGTCATCGCGCAGACCGACGACCGGTGGCAGCTGACCGTCCTGGACGACAGCACCACCGAAGGCATCCCCGAGTGGTTCGCCGCATTGGGGCACGAGCGCGTCACGTACCGGCGAAACCCCACAAACCTGGGCGTCACCGGCAACTTTCAGCAGTGCGTCGACCTCGCCACCGAGCCGTTCATGGTCATCATGGGCTGTGACGACGTGATGCTGCCCAACTACGTCGCGTCGGTGCACGCGCTCGTCGACGCGCATCCGGACGCGGTGCTGATCCAGCCCGGCGTCGAGGTGATCGACGCGCGCGGCGAGGTGGTGCGGACGCTCGCCGACTCGACGAAGCGCCGGGTGTACGCGCCGAAGATCGACGGCACCGTGGTCATGTCGGGCGAGGAGCTCGCGGTGAGCCTGCTGCGCGGCAACTGGCTGTACTTCCCGTCGCTGTGCTGGCGCACGTCGCAGGTACAGGCGGTCGGCTTCGACCAGTCGCTGAAGGTGATCCAGGACCTCGCGCTCATCCTCGAGCTGGTGACCCGGGGCGGCACGCTCGTCGCGACGGACGTGGTGTCGTTCCGGTACCGGCGGCACGGCTCCAGCCTGTCGTCGTCGTCCGCGGTGACGGGCGGGCGGTTCAGCGAGGCCCGGGACTTCTTCCTCGCCGCGGCGGCCCGGATGGACGCGCACGGGTGGCACAGGGCGGCCAAAGCGGCCCGCTGGCGCCTGTCGTCGCGCATCCACGCGCTGACGATGGTGCCGGCGGCCGCGAAGCAGCGCAGCGGCAGCAGTGTGGGCGTGCTCACAAAGTACGCGCTCGGTCGCTGACCATGTAGACATCGCGGGGGCGGCTTCGTCGTATCCAGTGCAAGGCCGGACACGACGAAGGAGACCGCGATGATCCACTCCAGCCACCTGCTCTGGCAGGCGAGCACCATGACCGAGGACCGGCAGCGCGAGGCGGAGCGGCAGCTGGCCCGCGCCGCGGCGCGGTGGCACCGCCGCCTGTGGGGGGCGAAGGCGGAGAGGGTGGGAGTCGAACCCACACGGGCGTGAACCCAACGCCGTTTTCGAGACGGGTGCCGGCACCAATCGGCTGGCCTCTCCAGTGCTGTGACGTGCCCTCGGAGGGATTCGAACCCCCGGCCTCTTCGTTCGTAGCGAAGTGCTCTCGTTCCGCTGAGCTACAAGGGCATGGTGGTGCGCGGAAAGTGAGGGGATCGAACCCCCGCGGGGTCGTCCCCCGTCGACGGCTTAGCAAGCCGCAGCCTTACCTCTCGGCCAACTTTCCTCAGTACCCGGAAGAGGATTCGAACCTCCAACCTCCTGACCCTGAATCAGGCGCCTCTACCGTTGGGCCACCCGGGCACGGGTGTGGTGCGGTCGTGCGTGGACCCGACCGGACTCGAACCGGTCGCCTCCGCTGTGCAAGAGCGGCGCTCTTCCTGATGAGCTACAGGCCCGTGTGGCCCGGCGGGGAGGTAGCAGGGCCCCGCCGGGCCCATGGGTCAGCGCTGGGCGAGTGCGTGCCAGGTCGGAATCGACGGCTGGTGTCGCAGCACCATGCCCGCTTCGGCGGGGGTGCGGTCGCCCTTGCGCTGGTTGCAGACCATGCAGGCCGCAACGGTGTTCTTCCAGGTGTTCCGCCCGCCCCGGGACCGGGGCAGGATGTGGTCGATGGTGGTGGCGTCCTTGCCGCAGTAGCCGCAGCGACGGCCGTCACGGGCGTGGACACCGGCGCGGGACCACGCGGGCCCGCTGCCGAAGCGCCAGCGCGTGACGACGTAGGACACGAGCCGGACGACCTTCGGCATCGGGTAGACCCCGATGAGCCGGTCGGGCTCGGACTCGTGCACCACGGCAACCTCACGCAGCAGCATGCGCACCGCATGACGGAGGGTGACCCGGTGCAGGGGTCCGAGGTCGGCGTTGAGAACGAGAACCGCGGTCACCGGGCCTCCCTTCGTTTGTTTCTTCCCAACTGATACCAAACGATCTTGCGTGCCGTGAGCGGGATTCGAACCCGCACCGATCCCATTTTGAGCGGGACGCCTCTACCGATTGGGCTACCCCGGCGAATTGTATTCGGGCACAAAAAAGCCGCCCATTGTCGCGGGCGGCGGAAGAGGAGGGGGAAACCCTATCCTCGCCACCGTCCGGGCAGGAGTAGACTGGCCGACAGGCCGCTGAGCAGCAGGTCACGCCGGGCTCGGGCCGCGCGGGATCGACCGCGTGACGCCGACAACTCGATGCGCTCTGCCATTTGCGGTCTCCCTTCTCAATCCCTGTTGATCTTGACGTGTGGCTCGTTGATGTATTCAAAGATACGACCCCGGCGCCGCCGCGGCAACCATTTAATCGACGGCGCCGGAGGTCGGCTCAGGCGGCGGCCGTGTAGTGCGCGAGGTACAGGTCCATCTCGTCGGTGGACTCGTCGCCCTCGTTGACGCTGAACCACAGCGAGTTCTCCAGCCAGAACCGGTGGATGAACTGCTCGAAGCTGTCGGCGGCGTGGACCATGTTGGCGACGAGGGCGTCGGGGTCCACCTCTTCCAGGCCGACGATCTCCAGCAGCCACGGCGAGGCGATCACGAACGGTTCGGTGCCGGGTCGCAGGTACAGGTACCAGATGACCGCGTCCTGCTGGTCGCGCAGGAACCGCACGAGTTGCGCCGAGGGCTCGACCGGGCTCGGGACGGGGCGGGGCGCCAGGTCGAAGTCGCAGCCGGTGCAGGACGGGATGGCGTCCATGAGGACCTGGCTGCTCATGAAGCGCTTGAACGCGGCCGGCAGCTCGACGTGCGTGGCGAGGGCGCCGACGTCCATGGCCCGCAGCGGGTCGTGCGGCGCGTCCGGGACCAGCCAGCTGAACGTGCCGTCGAAGCGTGACTGGTCCACTACCGGCAGGCTCTCGGTGGGGTACAGCTCGTAGGTACCCATGCTTGCCCGGGCGCTGCCCAGGTCCGTGCCCCACCAGCCGCGCGGAAAGTCGATCGTCATGTGTCGCACGGTACGACGCCATGTGGTGTTCTTCCGTCGCCTATCGGACCAAGACGAGCGCGTTTCAGGTCAACTCGTGTCACCCGTTGCTGGCCGCCTCCAGCGTCGGGATCTGCGGCAGCACGCCGAGGTAGCTCAGCTTTTCGACGATCGCCTCTGCCGTGAAGGGTTTGATGACGTACTCGTGGGCGCCGGCGGCGAGGGCGCGCACGATCTGCCCGTGCTCGCTCTCGGTCGTCACCATCATCAGGGTCATCTGGCGCAGGTGTTTCTGCTTGCGGACCGCCATCACGAACTCGAGGCCGTTCATCTCCGGCATGTTCCAGTCGATCAGGGCGAGCCCGGGTTGCAGGTCCTGGTCCCAGATCTGGTCGAGGGCGTCCTTGCCGTTGGTGGCCTCGCGGACCTCGAAGCCGAGCGGCAGCAGGATCCGTTTGAGGATGCCCCGCATGGCACGCGAGTCGTCGATGACCATGGCGAGCTTCGTGTCCATTCAGACTCCGACAGGTTGGTAGGTGGTGGTTTCGTACGGGTCCGTGGTCGTGTCGATCTTCGTGTGGAAGAGCGGGTCGGCGGCGAGGATGGCGCGGCGGACGTCGAGGAGCTCGGTGACGCGTTGCTGGATGACGGCGGAGCCGAGCAGGCCGTCGTCGCCGAAGTCGCGGCGGGAGTCGTCGAGGCCTTCCTCGACGATGTCGAGGATCTTCTCCACCGCGAGGGCGACGGACCGGCCGTTCTCGGTGTAGACGACGACCGGCACGGTCGGCCCGGACTCCGTCTCGTACGCGCCGAGCATGTGCGACAGCCGCAGCACGGGAAGGATCTGGTCGCGGTACTGCACGACCTCCCGGCTCCCGGTCCGCTCGATCCGCTCCACCGGGAACTCCTCCAGGCGCGTGACCATGTCGAGGGGGATCGCGACCCGCCGGTCACCCACACCCGCAATGAGCAGGCGGCCGCCGCCGTCGGCACCGCCGCGCCGGACCGACGTGTCGGCGTCGCCGGACTCGACGCCGGCGGCCAGCTGGGCGCGCCTGGCCAGGGAGGCCACATCGAGGATGAGCGCGACGCGGCCGTCGCCGAGCAGGGTGGCGCCGGCGTACGTGCCGATGTCCTTGAACCGGGACGTGAGCGGCTTGACCACCACCTCCTCGGTGTTGAGCACCCGGTCCACCACCAGCCCGAACCGCTTGCCCTCCGCCTGCAGCACCGCCACGTAGACGTCCTTGTCGTGCTCGCCCTCGCGGGGCAGCCCGAGGGTGTCGTCCAGGTACACCAGGGGCAGGAGCTTGCCCCTGAGGCGGTACACCTGCGCCCCCATGGCGTGCTCGACGACGCGGCCGGACTGCCCGTCGAGGTACACCAGCTCGTGCACGGCGACCTGCGGGATGACGTACCGTTCCTCGCCGCACTCGATCGTGAGCGCCTGAATGATGGCGAGGGTCAGCGGAATCGTCAGACGCCAGGTCGTGCCCTTACCCACCACGGAATCCACATCGACCGCACCACCGATACGCTCGATGTTGGTCTTCACCACATCCATACCCACACCACGACCGGACACATTCGTGACCGCCTTCGCCGTGGAGAACCCCGGCCGGAACACCAACGCCAGAATCTCCCGACGATCCATCGCCGCCAACTGATCCCGCGACACCAG